>NZ_JBHXML010000023.1:0-109203 GCF_042720345.1 Kitasatospora sp. NPDC058478
GTTTCTACCTGCGGGGCCGGGGGGGGTGCCGGCGCCCCGCCCCCGGCCCGCGCCGCCCCCCCCCCCCGCGGGGGCGGGGGGCCGACGGCGGCTCAGCGGGAGCGGAAGAAGCGGTCCACCGTGCGGCGGCCGGCGGCGACGGCGTGCACCGGTTCGCCGACCACCCGGCCGGCCTCGGCTTCGGCGCGGATGGCGTCGGCGCGTTCGGTGCGGCCCCCGGTCGCGTCCCACCGCTCGGCCTGGGCCCGCTCGACGCGGGGGAGGAGGCGGTGGCCCAGCGTCCACGTGATCAGGAAGAGCAGGGTCAACCCCAGGGCCAGCATGAAGGGTTCGGGCTCAAGCGGTCCGAGTTCGATGTTCATGCAAACCTCCCTTTGCGGCTGACGGTGAGTCAACCGGGAGGCTTCCCAAGGATGATGGGGGTCGAACTTTACCTGAACATGACCTGCGTCACTGTCCCGTGACGGACTGTCCGCCGACGCCAGGCCCGGACCGCGCCGGGCCCGGGCCGTGGCGCCGGGCCTCAGGTCACCTCGCCCCGGCGGGAGAACCGCTCCTCCCGCCACTCCCCGCCGGCCAGCACCTCGGCCAGCTCCCGGGCCGCGTCCCAGACGTCGGTGTACGAGAGGTACAGCGGGGTGAAGCCGAACCGCATGAGGTCGGGCGCACGGAAGTCCCCGATCACGCCGCGCGCGATCAGCGCCTGCACCACCGGGTAGCCGTCGGCGTGCCGCAGCGCGACCTGGCTGCCCCGCCGGGCGTGCTCGCGCGGGGTCACCACGTCGATCCCGTCCAGGCCCTCGACCAGTCCGATGAACAGGTCGGTCAGGGCCAGGCTCTTCGCCCGGACGGCGGCCGGTTCGGCGCGCTCCCAGACGTCCAGGCTCGCGCCCAGTGCGGCCTGTCCGAGCAGTGACGGCGAACTGGTCAGGAAGCGTCCGATGCCCGGCTTGGGGTCGTACCCGGGCTCGAAGGCGAACGGGCGGGCGTGCCCGAACCAGCCGCTCAGCGGCTGCCGCGGGCCGGCCGCCAGGTGCCGCTCCGCGGCGTACAGGAAGGCCGGCGAACCGGGGCCGCCGTTCAGGTACTTGTAGGTGCAGCCGACCGCGAAGTCCGCGCCCGCGGCGCCGAGTTCGACCGGCAGCGCGCCCACCGAGTGGCAGACGTCCCAGATCATCAGCGCGCCCGCGGCCTGCACCCGGGCGGTGATCCCGGGCAGGTCCAGCAGCTCGCCGGTGCGGTAGTCCACGTGCGAGAGGACGACCGCGGCGACGTCGCCGTCCAGGTGCCGGTCCAGCTCCTCCGGCCGGACCAGCACGCTGCGCGCGCCCTCGACCAGGCCGGTGGCGCCCTCGGCGATGTACAGGTCGGTCGGGAACGCCTCGCCGTCGCCCAGCACCGTGCGCCGCCCGGGGCGCAGCCGCAGCGCGGCGACGAGCACCTTGAACAGGTTCACCGAGGTGGTGTCGCAGACCACCACCTCCTCCGGGCCGGCCCCGACCAGCGGGGCGATCCGCCGCCCCAGCCGGTAGGGCTGCTCGAACCAGCCGGCGTCGTTCCAGCTGCGGATCAGCTCCCGGCCCCACTCCTCCTCGACCACCTGCCGCACCCGCTCCGCGGTGCGTACCGGCAGCGCGCCGAGCGAGTTCCCGTCCAGGTAGACCACCCCGTCCGGCAGGGCGAACTCCTTGCGGAACGCCGCCAGCGGGTCGACGGCGTCCAGCGCCGCGCACTCCTCGCGCGTGACCATGCCCATCCCCTCGTTCACAGCTCGTCCCGGATCGTCCACAGCTCCGGGAAGACGTCCTGCTCGGCGGACCTGCGCAGCCAGCTCAGCCCGCTGGAGCCGCCCGAGCCGGGCTTGCCGCCCATGGTCCGCTTGACCGCGGACAGGTGGCGCTGGCGCCAGCGGGTGACCCGCTCGGCGACGTCCAGCAGCGCCTCGGCGAGCGGCTGCAGGTCGGCGTGCTCCGGGTCGGTGTAGACCAGGCGCCAGGCCGCGGCGACCTCGTCGCTGGCGCGGTAGCGCTGCTCGGAGGGCTCCGGGTGCAGCGGCAGGCCGTGCCGGGCCAGCAGGGCCAGCGCGTCGTCGTACAGGCCGGGGGAGCGCAGGGCCTCGGTCAGCTCGGCCTGCGTCCGCGGCATCCCGTCGTACATCGCGAGCAGTGCGGCGTTCTTGTTGCCGAGCAGGAACTCCAGGTGCAGGAAGGCCGCGGACTGGAAGCCGGAGGCCTGGCCGAACTCCGCGCGGAAGCCGTTGAACTCCTGCGGCGTCATGGTGGCCAGCAGGTCCCAGGACTCCACCAGCACGTCCTGCGCGTGGGTGCCGCGCCGCAGCGCGGCCAGCGCGGTGGGCAGGTCGTCCTCGCGCAGCGCGCGCTGGGCGAGCGTCCACTCGTGCCGCAGCAGGTCGAACAGCAGCTCCATCACCTGCGTGGTGACGATGAACGACAGCTCGGCCGGCACCTTGCTGCGCGGGTGCTGCAGGCTGTGCAGCTCGTCCAGGCACACGTAGCGGGCGTACGGGGTGCCCCGATCCGGCTCCCCGCGCCGACCGAACGACAGGCTGGGCGTCTCCACCGTGTCGTGCCCCATCCCGATTCCTCCTGATCCACCCGGGCCCGTCGCCCGGACCGGCGACCAGACGGACGGCCTGGTTCCACCGGGGTGCCCATTGTGCGGCGGTGCGACCCCCCGGTTGAATGGTCGACGGACACCGCAACCGCGATCCGGGCTGTCGTTCGCGAGGCGTTCGGCCGATTCGCTTTACGATCGCGAAACCACCCATTCCAGTCACTCCGGGAGCCGCCATGGACGCCGTCGACCGCCGCCTGCTGGCCGAGTTGCAGACCGACGCCAGGCTCTCCTACAACGAACTCTCCCGCCGGGTGAGCCTGTCCGCACCCGCGGTGGCCGAACGGGTCCGCCGACTGGAGTCCGACGGCGTGATCACCGGGTACCACGCCCACGTGGACCTCAGCCGGGCCGGACTGCCGATCACCGCGCTGGTCCAGATCCAGTGCTACGGCCCGCGCTGCGTGCTGCGCGACCCCCAGGTGGCCGCCTGGCCGGAGGTGCTCCAGCTGCACCGGGTCACCGGCGGGGCCTGCTGCGCGCTGCTGGTCGCGGTGCCCACGATGGCCGATTTCGAGGCCCTGTGCGACCGGCTCGGCGGCTACGGCCAGCCGTCCAGCTCGATGATCCTCTCCAGCCCGGTGCCCTGGCGGCCGGTGGTCGCGCCCGCCGGGGCGTAGCGCCGTGGAGCCGTAGCGCCGTCGCCCCGGCGTGGCGCCATGGCGCCGGCACGGCCGCCGAGCGGCCCGGGGCCGGAACGGTAGGTTCCTCGGCATGCCGAACGAGCGTCACATCCTGCTGCTGCCCGGGAGCCTGCGGGCCGGTTCCACCAACGAGACCGTGCTGCGCACCGCCGCCGCCGTGGCCGCCGCCACCCCGGGCCTGCGGGCCACCTACTACGCGGGGCTGGCCGGCCTGCCGCACTTCAACCCGGACCACGACACCGACCCGCTGCCCGGGCCGGTGGCCGCCCTGCGCGCCGCCGTCGAGGCCGCCGACGCGCTGCTGGTCTGCACCCCCGAGTACGCCGGGACGCTGCCCGGCTCCTTCAAGAACCTGCTGGACTGGACGGTCGGCGGGACGGAGATCGCGGACAAGCCCGCCGGCTGGATCAACGCGGCCGGCCCGGGCCGGGGTCAGGGCGCGGAGGCCACCCTGCGCACCGTCCTCGGTTACACCGGCGCGGCCGTGGTGGACGGGGCCTGCGTCCGCATCCCGCTGGACCGCGGGGCGGTCGGCCCGGACGGGCTGGTCGCCGATCCGCTGGTGCGGGAGCGGATCGGCGAGGTGCTGGCCCGGCTGGCGGCCGCCGCGGTCTGACGGGCGGCGGCCGGGCTCAGTGCCCTTCGGGCATGTGCACCCCGAGCCCGGCCAGGCCGGTCAGGAACAGCTCCACGCCGACCGCCGCGAGCAGCAGCCCGAGCAGCCGGGAGAGCACCTCCAGCGAGGTGCGGTGGGTGCGCTGCATCAGCGGCGCCAGCAGGGCCACGCAGACGTAGTTGATCACCACGACCGCGAGGTAGGCCCCGCCGATGGTGGCCTTCCAGCCCCAGTCGTTGCGGGCGAGCGAGGCGACCAGCACGGCGGTGACCGCGAGCGGGCTGGCGATGTACGGCAGCAGCAGTTCGCGGATGCCGTCCACCATCGGGTTCGGCAGGTGGTCGCCGTCCTCGCTCTCGCCGCCGAGGTGGACGCCGAAGACCAGCGCGACCGCGTAGATGAAGAAGATCGCCCCACCGGCGAGCTGCAGCGACTGGTCGCTGATGTGGAAGAGCGTGGTGACCTCGTCCGCGGTGAAGCCGAGCACCAGGCCGATCACCGCCGAGATGACCGTGCTCCACGCCGCCAGCCGCCGCAGTTCCCGGGTGCTCCGGGTGGAGGCCAGCCGGGCGAAGGCCAGCAGGACCTTGGGCGGTCCGACCACGGCGAAGAAGGTGATGAAGGCGCTGCTCAGATTGAAGACGAACATGCGCCAAGCATGACCGCGGCGGCTGGTGCGGCCGCTCCGCCACGCCACGCCCCGCGGTCGGGCGTGGCGTGAATCTCGTCGGGGGGCGGTTCATTCCCGGTCGCCGACGAATTCGCCCGGATGGCCGTCCCGGCTCGAACGGGTGCGCGCTCTCGGCTCCCATGGAAGTCGGATCACCTGCCCGGGAGCGAGGATGCGACATGTGTCTGAACCGTAAGGACCTGGGCCTGCTGGCCCTGCGCGGCGCGGTCGGCGGGGTGCTGATCGCGCACGGCACCCAGAAGCTGTTCGGCTGGTTCGGCGGCGGCGGCCTGGAGGGCACCGCCCAGGCGATGGAGCACATGGGCTTCCACCCCGGTCGGCAGAGCGCCATCGCGGCGGGCGCCGGTGAGGCGGGCGGCGGCGTGCTGCTGGTCGCCGGGCTGGCCACCGGGGCGGCCGGCGCGGTGGTGGCCGGGACGATGGCCGGCGCGGTGGCGGTGCACGCCCCCGGGGGCTTCTTCGCGACCTCCGGCGGCTACGAGTACCCGGCCTTCCTCGGCGCGGCCGGGTTGGCGCTCGGCCTGGCCGGTCCGGGGCGGTACTCGCTGGACCACCTGACCTGCCACGTCCTCGACCGGCCGTGGATGGGCCTGGCGGCCTTCGCGGGGTCCGTCGCCGGGGCGTACGGCGTGGTGGCGCGGCGCCGGCACGTGGTGCGGCTGCGCGAGGAGCGGGCCGCGATGGAGGCGGACGCGCAGGAGGGTTCGGGGCTGTCCTGACGCGCCGGCGGCCCCAGGTCCTGTCCGGGGGCGGCCCGCGCCGGCCTGCTCGCCCGGGTCACCCGGAGGCACCAGTCCTGCTGGCGGCCCCCGGGCGGCCCTCGGAGGGTGGGCGGGGAGGCGTGCCGGGCAGCCCGGCGCCGAGGCAGAAACGAGGGACCGCATGGACCGCCTGGACCGCATGGACCGCCAGCCGCTCACCCGGATCGGTTCGAGGCCGCGGGTCACCGCGCGGCACCTGGACGCGCCGCCGGTGCGCCGCCAACGCCGGTCGGTGGCCGGGGTGTTGGCCGCCACCATGGTCGCCGCGGTGGCGCTGGCGGGCTGCTCCTCCGGAAAGAGCGCGAGCAGCGTGGCCACCTCGGCCTCCGCTGCGATCGAGCGGGGCGCCTCGGCCGCCGCGTCCGCCGCCTCGGCGCTGGCCTCGGTGGCGGGCGGGGCGGGGGCGGTGATCGCCTCGGCGGAGGCGCGGGCCTCGGCGGCGGTGTCGGCGGCCTCCTCGGCGGTCTCCGGGATCAAGGGCGGGCTGGACGCCAAGGGGGACGTGGCCGTCGGGGCGGTGAGCACCGGCTCGGACGGCAGGGCGCAGGTGGAGCTGACCGTCACCAACCACGGGCAGCAGTCGTACCGGTACGTGATCCAGGTCGACTTCACCGACGACTCCGGCTCGGTGCAGGATGCGACCGCGGTGACGGTCCAGGACGTGGCGGCCGGCCGGAGCGCCCAGGCCACCGCGCGCAGCAACCGGGACCTCTCGGGCAGCCTGAAGGCCGTGGTGGCGAACGCGCTGCGCTACTGACTCCCCGCTACTGGCGCGCAGGTCAGCGCGGGTGTCCGGCGGGGGCCGAACCTTAAGCGCGGCTCAAGGCCCAACGGGACCCCTTGACGGGGGAGTTGGTCTAGTCCATTTTTATTGCCCAGGTGCAGGGAGCCCCTGAACCGGCGTCAACGGCCTCGTGCCGCGGGCGCCGGTTCGGCACATCCCGGTGTCCGTCCAGGCCCGATCCCGCTGATCCCGCTCGATTCCCCGCACGATTCCCCGCACTGAGCTGTCATGTCCCGGTCGCCCGACCCCACCTCGGGCGCATCCCCACGGGACGACGCAAACCCCCACAACCAGGAGTCACGCACCCATGCTGCGTTCACGCATTGAAAGGGCCGGGACCCCGGCTCCGACGGGCGGCCGTCGACGCCGCCCGAAGAGCCTGGCCGCCGTCGCGGCCGGCACCGCCGCCTCCGTGCTGCTCGGCGCGGGCCTCGCGCTGACCGGCGGCGCCGCGGCCAACGCCGCGACCACCAACACCACCGGCGCGGCCGCCACCAGCGGCGGCATCAAGGTCGCCTACTACGACCAGTGGTCGGTCTACGCCAACGCGTACTACCCGAAGACGATCCAGGACACCGGCGTGGCCGGGAAGCTCGACTACCTGATCTACGATTTCGGGAACATCCACCCGACCGACCTGGGCTGTTTCGAGGCGACCAAGGCCGCCGACACGAACGACAACAACCCCAACGCGGGTGACGGCGCGGCCGACGCGTTCGCCGACTACCAGAAGAGCTTCGGCGCGGACATCTCGGTCGACGGCGTCGGCGACGTCTGGAACCAGCCGATCGCGGGCAACTTCAACCAGCTGAAGAAGCTGAAGGCGAAGAACCCCAACCTCAAGATCCTGCTCTCGCTGGGTGGTTGGACCTACTCCAAGTACTTCTCGCCGGCGGCCGCCACGGACGCCTCGCGCAAGCACCTGGTGTCGTCCTGCCTCGACATGTTCATCAAGGGCAACCTCCCGAGCGACGCCGGCTACGGCGGCCCGGGCACCGGCGCCGGTGTCTTCGACGGCATCGACATCGACTGGGAGTACCCGGGCGGCGGCGGCCACACCGGCAACATCTCCAGCCCGGCCGACAAGCAGAACTTCACGGCGCTGCTGAAGGAGTTCCGCACCCAGCTGGACGCTCAGGGCAAGGCCGACAACAAGACCTACGCCCTGTCGGCGGCGGTCGGCGCCGGCCAGGACAAGATCATGAACGTCGAGACCGACAAGATCGGTCAGTACCTCACCTTCCTCGACGTCATGACCTACGACATGCACGGCGGCTGGGACGCCCAGGGGCCGACCAACCACCAGGCCGCGCTCTACGCGGGCCCGAACGACCCGTCGACCCCGGTCAAGCCGGGCCACGGCAAGTACTCGATCGACAACGCGATCAAGGCGTGGACGGTCGGCGACGCGGACTACGGGATCCCCGGCGGCTTCCCCGCGAACAAGATCAACATGGGTGTGCCGTTCTACTACCGCGGCTGGACCGGCGTCCAGAACAACGGCAAGAACGGCCTGTTCCAGCCCGCCGCCAGCCCGGCGACCGGCGCGGCGATGTCCGGCAACGTCCCCGGCATCCAGATGTACAAGGAGCTCGCGGGCTTCGTCGACAACCCGTCCAAGACCTTCTGGGACGACGACGCCAAGGCCACGTACTTCTACGACGGCAACACCTTCTGGAGCGGTGAGGACACCCGGTCGATCCAGGCCAAGCTGGACTACGCGCACTGCAACGGCCTCGGCGGCTCCTTCGCCTTCTCGCTGTACGACCTGGGCACCAAGACCGGCCTGTTCGACACGATGGTGAACGCCACCAACGGCTCCGCCGCCGGTTGCCCGGCCCCGCCGACCGGCACCCCGAGCAGCACGGCGACCCCGACCCAGACCCCGACCGGCACGCCCACGGGCACGCCGACCGGCACCCCCACGGGTACCCCGACCGGTACCCCCACCGGCACCCCGACCTCGCCGGCCGGCTGCCCGGCCGCCCCGAGCTGGGACGCCAACACCACCTACGCGGCCGGCGGCACCAAGGTCTCGTGGAAGGGCCACTACTACACCAACAAGTGGTGGACCAAGGGCGACGACCCGAGCCAGGGCGGCCAGTGGGGCGTCTGGACCGACAACGGCGCCTGCTGACCCTTCGGGCGGCACGAGCTGAGGGCCTGACGGACCTTCGCAGCACCTGAACCAAGCAGTCCGGCCCGCCGGGGGAGCACCCCCGGCGGGCCGGACTCGTTGCGTTTCGGGGGCGCGACCCGGGCGTGCGATCCGGGAGTGCAACCCGGGCGCGCGACTCAGGCCGGGTCGGCGGTGCGCCCGGGCGCGTCCGGCCGGCTCTCCTCGATCCGCCGCAGCATCCGCGCCAGCATCGCGGACAGCACGGCCCGCTCCTCGCCCGTGACGTCCTGGAGCAGCTCCTCCTCGAACACCGCCGCCATCCGCATCGACTCCAGCCACTTGTCGCGGCCGTTGTCGGTGAGCTCGATGATCACCCGGACCCGGTTGGTCTCGTCGCGCTCCCGGGTGACCAGGTCCTCGGCCACCATCCGGTCGATCCGGTGCGTCATCGCGGCCGGGGTGAGTCCGAGCCGCTTGGCCAGCTCGCCCGGTCCGAGCTGGTACGGGCTGCCGGAGACCACCAGTGCCTTGAGCACCTCCCACTCGGCGGCCGTGATTCCCAGCACAGTCAGCTGCCGGTCGTAGGCCACGCCCATCCGTCGGGCGACCCGGGACAGGGTCTGCACGATGGTCTCCACCTGGGGGTCCACGGTGGGGAATTCCCGCTGGTAGACGGCCACCTGCTCGGCGATGCCGAGCTCCCTGGCGGTGGCCGGCGCGGGCTTGTCCGTAGTCATGCGGACCAGTGTCGCACGGAGGCGTGAATCCCTTAAGCCTTTGACTCAACACTCTTCCGGTGCTAAGACTTTATCTTGTCAAACTTTAGCTCTGAAATCTTCTGGACCTTAAGAGTATCCAGTTGAATCCAGGAAGGGATGTGCACGGTGGCCGGCACGGTGAAGCAGCAGAGGCGGCAGCGACGCGGGGCGGGCGGCCCGCTGCGCCGCGTCCAGATCGGCAACGCGCTCAGCGCGTTCGGCAGCGGCTTCACGATGCCGTACATGTTCGTGTACGTGGACCAGGTGCGCGGACTGGGTTCGCTGGCGGCCGGGATGGTGTTCACCGTCTTCGCGCTGGCGGCGCTCGCCGTCCTCCCGTTCACCGGTCGCGGCATCGACAGGTACGGGCCCCGCCCGGTCCTGCTGGCCGGCACGGCGCTCGCCGCCACCGGCGCGTTCGCCTTCGGCCACGCCACCGGCACCCCGGCCCTGCTGGTCTCCTCCTTCCTGTTCGGCGCGGGTGTGACCACCTGCCAGCCGGCGCTCGCCACGATGATCGTCCGCTGCTCGACGGCCGCGACCCGCTCGCACGCCTTCGCGCTCCAGTTCACCCTGGTCAACCTGGGCATGGGCATCGGCGCCCTGGTCGGCGGCCAGATCGTGAACGTCGCCGACCCGGCCAGCCTCACCCGGCTGTTCACCATCGAGGCGGCGACCTTCCTCGGCCTGGCCCTGGTCACCGGCACCGCCCGGATGCCGGCCAACCCGCTGATCCCCCTCCAGGAGAAGAGCGACGGCCCGACCGGCCTGCGCGCGCTGGTCGCCGACAAGGCGATGCTGCGGCTCTGCGCGCTCGCCGGGCTGATCTTCTTCACCTGCTACGGCCAGTTCGAGTCCGGCGTCGCGGCCTTCGCCACCGACACCGTCGGCACGCCGCCCTCCACCCTGGGCTTCGCGATCGGCGCCAACGCGCTGACCATCGTCGTCCTGCAGATGTTCATGGTGCGGATCACCGCGCGCCGCCGCCGCACCACCGCGATGGCCGCGGCCGGCGTGGTCTGGCTCGGCGCCTGGGCGATGGCCCTGGTGGCCGGCCTGATCCGGACCGAGACCATGGCCGCCACGGTCGCGATCGTCTCGATCTACGCGCTGTTCGGCGTCGGCGAGTCGCTGCTCGCGCCCACCATGGGCCCGATCGTCGCCGACCTCGCCCCGGCCCGGCTGCTCGGCACCTACAACTCCGGGTACGCCCTGGTGAAGCAGATCGCCATCGCGGTCGGCCCGGCCGTCGGCGTGCTGCTGGTCGGCTCCGGCACCTGGCCGCTCTACCTCGCGGCCATGGCGGGCTCCACGCTGCTGGTCGTCGTCCTGGCGCTGCGGCTGCGCCCGTACCTCACGCCGGAGCAGGACAACGCGGCCCCGGCCGTGGTCCGCACCACGGTCGTCCGGGAGCTGCAGACGGCGGCGTGACCGCCGACGGGGGGCTGCGGGCGGCGGCGTGACCGCCGATCGAACAGGCGTGCCGACGGGCGCCGACCGGGTCACCTGGCCGGCGCCCGTCGCGCTTGGCTTCGCGACCACCGCCACATAGTGTCAGTGGCTGTTGGCCGCCCGGCCCGGTCGGTACAGGAGACCCGGCCGGCACAGGAGACAGGCGAATCGGCGAGGCAATGACGCAAGCGGCGCTCACGCACCCCCCGGCGGCCCAGGCCCCGGCCCCCGCCGCCCCGGCACCGGCCCGGGGCCGGCTGCTCCGCCTGTCGGCCGACTGGTCCGGCTGGCTCGGGCCGATCGGCGTCGCGCTCTTCGCCGGCCTGCTGCGGTTCTGGAACCTCGGCTACCCCAACGCCTTCGTCTTCGACGAGACGTACTACCCCAAGGACGCCTGGTCGCTGCTGCGGCAGGGCTACGAGGGCAGCTGGCCGGACCACGCCAACACCGACGTCCTGGCCGTCCCGCAGCACATCCCGCTCACCTCCGCGCCCGAGTTCATCGCCCACCCGCCGCTCGGCAAATGGGTGATGGCGATCGGCGAACAGCTGTTCGGCATGCACCCCTTCGGCTGGCGGTTCATGACCGCCCTGCTCGGCACCGTCACCGTGCTGATGCTCGCCCGGATCGGCCGCCGGCTCTTCGGCTCCACCCTGATCGGCTGCACCGCGGCCCTGCTGATGGCCGTCGACGGCCTCCAACTGGTGATGAGCCGGGTCGGGCTGCTCGACGGCATCCAGATGTTCTTCGTGCTCGCCGCCTTCGGCAGCCTCCTGATCGACCGCGACCACGTCCGCGCCCGGCTGGCCGGCGTCACCGACGGCGACCGCGCCCGGCTCGGCCTGCGCCCCTGGCGGATCGCCGCCGGGGTGCTCCTCGGCGCCGCCTGCGCCGTCAAGTGGAACGGCGCGATGATCCTCGCCGCCTTCGGCCTGCTGACCGTCCTGTGGGACCAGTCCGGCCGCCGCGGGGCAGGCGCCCGCCGCCCCTGGCGCTCGATGCTGCGCCGCGACGCCGTCCCCGCCTTCCTCGCCATGGTCGGCTCCGCCCTGGTGGTGTACGTCGGCGCCTGGGCCGGCTGGCTCGCCAGCGGCGGCAACGGCGAGGGCGGGTACGACCGGCACTGGGCCGACGGCCGCCCCGGCCTGTCCCCGGACACCTTCCTCGGCGTCCCGCTGCCGCAGGTGTCGATGAGCTGGGTGCCCGCGTCGCTGCGCAGCCTGTGGCACTACCACTCGCAGATGTACGACTTCAATACCGGGCTGAGCACCCCGCACACCTACCAGTCCAACCCCTTCAGCTGGCTGGTCGTCGGCCGTCCCGTCTCCATGTACTGGGAGCAGGTCCCGAACGGGCAGCACGGCTGCACCGCCACCGGCGGCTGCGCGTCCCAGATCCTCGGCCTCGGCACCCCGCTGCTCTGGTGGACGGCCTGCTTCGCCCTGGTCTACCTGCTGTGGCGCTGGTTCTTCCGCCGGGACTGGCGCTCGGGCGCCGTGCTGTGCGCCGTCGCCGGGATCTACCTGCCCTGGTTCCAGTACCAGGAGCGGACCGTCTTCTCCTTCTACATGGTCGTCCTGGTGCCGTTCCTGTGCCTGGCCGTCGCGCAGATGCTCGGGGCGATCCTCGGCCCGGCCGGGTGCAGCCCCGAACGCCGCCGGATCGGCGCGGCCGGCGCCGGGCTGATCGTGCTCGCCATCGTCGCCTGCTTCGCCTTCTTCTACCCGCTGTACACGGCGGAGGTGATCCCGATGACGTCCTGGCAGGACCGGATGTGGTTCACCAGCTGGATCTGACACCGGTGCCCCTGTCCGCCGCGGGCGGTCAGCTGCTGCCCGTCACCCCGATGCTCGGGGTGGTCACCGCCGTCCTGCTGCTGGCCGCCGTCGCGGTGGCCGGCCGGGGCCTGCTCGGCCACGGGCACGCGGTGCTGCGGGCCGGACTGCGCGCGGTGGTGCAACTGGCCGCCGTCGCCGCGGTGATCAGCTGGGTGGTCGGCTCGCTCTGGTGGTCGGCGCTGTTCGTGCTGCTGATGTTCACCGTCGCGGTGCGCACCGCCGGGCGGCGGATGACCCCCGGCCCCGACTGGGTCTGGGCGGCCGCGCCGATCGGCGCCGGCGTGCTGCCGGTGCTCGCCCTGCTGCTGGCCGTCGGACTGCTGCCGGCCAAGGGCCTGTCCGTCATCCCCGTCGCAGGCATCCTGATCGGCGGCGCGCTCACCGCCACCTCGCTGGCCGGGCGGCGCGCCCTCGACGAACTGCGGCAGCGCCGCGGCGAGGTGGAGGCGGCCCTGGCGCTCGGCTTCGAGGACCGCGACGCCCGGCTGGAGATCTGCCGCACCGCCGCCGCGACCTCGCTGGTGCCCGCTCTCGACCAGACCCGGACGGTCGGCCTGGTCACCCTCCCCGGCGCCTTCGTCGGCATGCTGCTCGGCGGCGCCTCGCCCGTCCAGGCGGGGGCGGTGCAGTTGTTCGTGCTGGTCGGGCTGCTGGCGGTGGAGTCGGTGGCGATCGTGGTGGTGCTGGAGCTGGTCGGCCGGGGGTTGGTGAGCGCGGGCCGGTGAGCGCGGGGGCTGGTGAGCGCTGGACCGGGCCGCCTTGGGTACTGGACGCGGTCGGGTACCCTTGAGCACGTTGAAGGGGAGTAGCCCTCCACCGGACCGTCGACATACTGGCCCTCACGGGCCCGGCGCCCGGGGCACCCGATCCTCCGGGGTCGGTGCCGGCGAGACCTTCGGCCGCAGTGCTGTGACCATGACCAGTGCTGTCGGGCCGAAGCGTCCCCTGACGGACCTGCGGAGGCCGGGCAGCCCGACCGAGGGACCCTTTCTGATGAGTTTGACCGTGGCCGCGCTGACGTTCGGCATCATCTTCCTGGCCGAACTGCCGGACAAGACCGCGCTGGCCAGCCTCGTACTCGGCACCAAGTACCGTGCCAGCTACGTCTTCGCGGGTGTCGCCGCGGCGATGGGCGTTCAGGTCGTCCTCGCCCTCGCCGCCGGGCACCTGCTCTCGCTGCTGCCGCACCGCTGGGTCGAGGGCGTCACCGGCGTGCTGTTCCTGGCCGGTGCGGCCATGCTGCTCTTCCACGGCGGGGGCGACGACGAGGAGGGGCACGCCGCCAAGGAGCCGTCCTCGAACAGCTTCTGGAAGGTGGCCGGGGCCAGCTTCTTGGTCGTCGCGGTCGCCGAGTTCGGCGACCTGACCCAGATCATGACCGCCAACCTGGCCGCCAAGTACGCCGATCCGCTGGCCGTCGGCCTCGGCGCGTGGCTGGCGCTGTGCGCGGTCGGCGGGCTCGCCATCGTGGGCGGGCAGAAGCTGCTCAAGTACGTGCCGATGAAGCTGATCATCCGGGTCGCGGCGGCGATCATGGTGGTGCTGGCGGGCATCAGCATCTTCGGGGCGATCACCGGCTGACCCCTTGTCCGCGGGGCTCAGCAGCCCGGGTCGGCCTCCAGGGCGGCCCGGGTCTTCGGGCCGTAGACGAAGGTCTCGCCCTTGATCCGGTTGCTGGTCTGGTAGTCGCCGAGCACCGACCGGGTCCAGAAGTCGAAGGTCCCGGTGATCATCGACTTGTCGACGTATCCGCACTCGGCCGCCCACAGCCGCTGCTGCATGTCCTTGACGTCGGCGCCGGTCATCCCCATCTGGAGCACCCGGGTGGTCGGGGTCGGCGTCGGGGTGGGGGTCGGGGTCGGCGTGGGCGTCGCGGTGGTGGGGGTGGGCGTGGGTGTCGGGGGCGGGGTCGGGACGGAAGCCGGGGCCGGGGGAGCGGCGACCGGGGCCTGGGTGGTCGGCGTCGGCGCCGGGGTGGCCGTCTTCGTCGGGCTCGGCTTGCGGCTGGGGGGCGACGTCGGGCTCGGCGCCTCGCTGGTCGGCGGCGGCGGCGGCGTGGCCGGGTCCGTCGGTGCCGGGGCGGTCGGCTCCACCGGCGCGGGCGCCAGGGTGGTGGGCAGCGGTTGCGCCTGCCGGGTCGTCGGTGCGGGCGAGGGCGTCACCGCGTACGCGATGCCGATGGTGAGCGCGACCAGGCCGGCGCCCACCCCGGCCAGCAGCAGCTTGTGCCGGGCCAGCGGGTTCTGCGCGGCCTGCTCGGCGGCTCTGCGCGCGGCCCGGCCGCCGACGGGCTCCGGCTCGGGCGCCGCGTGGTCGAAGGGGAAGACTCCGAGGTCGCCGCCGGACGCGGCCTGCGGGGCCGTCGCCGCCGCGTAGGCGCCCGGCCCGGAGGCGGGCACCGGCGGCAGCACGGTGGTGGCGTAGGCGTCGGCGTCCGGCCCCAGCGGGGGAACGACGGGCGGGGCGGGGTGGACGGGGGCCGGTTGTTCCGGGGCGACCGGCGGCAGGACGGTGGTCGCGAACGGGTCGACGGCGGGGACGTCCGCCACGGGCTCCTCGGCGACCTGGCCGACCGCCTGCGGCACGTACGGGCGGACCAGTGGCGGGCCTTCGAGGTGCGGGAGGACGGCCGTCTCGGTGAGGCTCGGGTCCGGGACGCAGCCGCACCCGGTGGAGCGTGCGGTGCCGCACGTCGGGCAGTGCTGGTCCGGCATCGGCCGGTCCTCCTCGGTTCTCGGGCGGTCTGCGTGCCCCGGGGCGGTTCCCGGGCTCACGATCGCGCCTGATTATGCAGGACGTCCCGGAGGGGGGACAGGGGCGTCCGGACCCGGGCGGGGGTGTTGTGCCGGTTGGTGGCGGTTGTTTCCCGAGGAACGGTCGGGGAGCGGCGGATGTCCCCGGTGCCGGCGGTCGGGTCGGTGCGGTGTGTCCTGGGTCGGTGGGTCCGGCGGCTACGTTCGGCTCAATCCGAGGGAGCAAACCGGGGCATTTCTGACAGCATGGTGAGCTGGGAGTGATCATCCGCACGGGCCCGCCGCCTCGGCCGGGGCCCGCGACCCTACGGAGCCGCCATGACGGACTCGCGCGCCGCGTCCGACCGCAGCCCGGCGTACGAGCCCGGCCCGCCGGAGGTCACCGTCCCCAACCTCTGGGTGCCGATCGGCGCCCTGCTGCTGGCGATGCTGCTCGCCGCCCTCGACCAGACCATCGTCTCCACCGCGCTGCCCACCATCGTCAGCGACCTCGGCGGCCTGGACCACATCTCCTGGGTGGTCACCGCCTACCTGCTGGCCTCCACGGCCGCCACCCCGCTCTGGGGCAAGCTCGGCGACATGTACGGCCGGAAGCGCTTCTTCCAGGCCTCCATCGTGATCTTCCTGCTCGGCTCCGTACTCTGCGGCATCGCCCAGAACATGGGCGAACTCATCGCCTTCCGCGCGCTGCAGGGCCTGGGCGGCGGCGGGCTGATCGTGCTCACCCAGGCCATCGTCGGCGACCTCGTCTCCCCCCGGGACCGCGGCAAGTACCAGGGCCTCTTCGGCGCCGTCTTCGGCGTGACCAGCGTCCTCGGCCCGCTGCTCGGCGGCCTGTTCGTCGACAACCTCAGCTGGCGCTGGGTCTTCTACATCAACCTGCCGATCGGCATCGTCGCCCTGGTGGTGATCGCCGCCGTCCTGCCCGGGCAGGAGACCAGGCGCCAGCACCGGATCGACTACCTCGGCACCGTGCTGATCGCCGCCGTCGCCACCTGCCTGGTGCTGATGACCTCCCTCGGCGGCACCACCTGGGGCTGGACCTCCTGGCAGATCGTCGGGCTCGGCGTGCTCGGCCTGGTGCTGCTGCTCGCCTTCGTCCTGGTCGAGCGGACGGCCGGCGAACCGGTGCTGCCGCTGCGGCTGTTCCGCTCCCGGACGTTCAGCCTGGTCGCGGTGATCTCCTTCGTGGTCGGCTTCGCGATGTTCGGCGCCCTCACCTACCTGCCGACCTTCCTCCAGGTCGTCAAGCAGGTCTCGCCCACCCTGTCCGGCATCCACATGCTGCCGATGGTGCTCGGCATGCTGCTCACCTCGATCGGCTCCGGCCAGATCGTCGCCCGCACCGGCCACTACCGGATCTTCCCGATCGCCGGGACGGCCGTCACCACCGTCGGCCTGCTGCTGCTCTCCCGGCTCGACGAGCACAGCAGCACCACCGAGATGAGCCTCTACTTCCTGGTCTTCGGCCTCGGGCTGGGCCTGGTCATGCAGGTGCTGGTGCTGATCGTGCAGAACTCCGTCGGTTACCAGGACCTCGGCGTCGCCACCGCCGGCGCCACCTTCTTCCGCTCCATCGGCGCCTCCTTCGGCGTCTCCATCTTCGGCAGCCTGTTCGCCAGCGGGCTGCGCGACCGGCTCGCCGACGCCCTCACCGGCCTGCCGCTGCCACCCGGCTTCCACCCCGAGGCCATCACCTCCGACCCGCGGGTGATCACCCGGCTGCCCGCCGTCGTCCAGGAAGCCGTCCACCACGCGTACGCCGAGTCGATCACCCGGGTGTTCCTGTACGCGGTGCCCGTCGCGCTGGTCGCCTTCGTGCTGTCGCTGTTCCTGCGCGAGCAGAAGCTGCGCTCCACCGTCACCGCACCCGACCTGAGCGAATCCATCGGCCTCAACCCCGTCCAACGCTCGTCGCTGGACGAGATCGCCCGCGCGCTCTCGGTGCTGAGCACCCGCGAGGCCCGGCGCGACCTCTTCCGGCGGATCACCGAGGGGGCCGGTCTGGACCTCCAACCCGCCTCCAGCTGGCTGCTGTTGCAGATGCACCACCACGGCTCGGTCGAGCCGGCCGAACTCGCCGAGCGGCGGATCATCCCGATCGCCGTCATCGAGAGCGCCGTCCGGGAAGTCGAGGGCCGCGGCCTCGCCGCCCGCAGCGGCGGGCTGCCGCTACGGCTCACCGAACCGGGGGCGGAGGCGGCCGTCAAGCTGGTCGCCGCCCGGCGCTCGCAACTCGCCGACCTGCTCGGCGACTGGGACGAGCAGCAGTACGCCGACCTCGCCGACCTGCTCACCCGCCTCAGCTCCACCCTCTGCGCCGACCGGCGCGATCGCCCGGACCGGCCCGCCCACGAGCCGCCGTACCGGGGCGAGGGGCGGTCGTTCTAGCTTGCCTTGCAGGGGGTCTGGTTGGAGAGCCAGGCGACGGCGGCGGCGAGCACGGGGTCGTCGTCCTTGCGGGGGTCGGCCGTTTCGACCGCCTCGTCCGGCTCGATCGGGCCCTCGTGGACCCGGCCGGTGCGGTCGGCCTCGGCGGCGCCGGTGAGCAGCAGGACGGCGCCGTCCGACAGCCGGTGGGCGGCGTTGCCGGTGGGCACCCCGTAGGTGGGCCGGCCGAAGCTGCGAGTGGCCGGGCGGCCGATGAAGGCGATGGCGACCGCCTCGCCCGCGCTGCCGGTCGCGCGGCCGGTGAGGACGGCGACGGGCGTTTCGGGCGCCTTGTCGTGGTGGGCGGGCGCCTCGTCGTGGCGGGTGGCGGGGGAAGCCTGCGGGGCGTCGTCCAGGTACGGCACGCCGTCGCGGACCGACCAGGTGCTGCGGGTGCCGTCCGCGGTGACGAAGGCGCCCAGCGGGCCGTCGCCGAGGATCGGCGCCGCGACGGCCAGCGGGGCCCACATCCCGCCCCCGGTCTCGCCCCGCAGGTCCACCACCCAGCCGCAGGCGCTCACTTCGGCGACGGCGGCACGGCCGCGGGCGACGTACTCGGCGTAGGTGCGCTCCGATCCGTTCACCGCCGGGAGGGTCAACTGGGCGATGCGGCCGGTGAGTTGCCGGGCGGTCGGGGTGTTCACGGCCTCCGGGTCGGCGTCGACCTTCGCCGCCTGGTCGGGCGGGTAGAAACGGCTGTGGTGGTCGTCGAGGGCGGTGACGGCGGCCCTGATCGCGGTGTGGGTGTCGGCCGGGGTGCGGGCCGCGGCCGCCTGGGCGAAGGCCTGGGTGCGGAGCTCCGGCCAGTCCACCTTCGCGGTGTTGAGGGACTTCTGCTGGATGAGGTCCAGGGTCTCCGAGAGGTAGCCGCGGGCCTCCGGGGACATGTGCTCGGGGAGCGGCGACCCTGGAACCGGCGAGGAGCACGCCGCGAGCACCAGTACGGCCGCCGTTGCGACCGTCCGTCCCAGCCGTCTCATCCGCTTCCCCCTGTGGTTCGTTCCGCTCCTGATTCTTCCTCACGGGCCGCCGAACCAGCGAGGGGTATCGAGGCGGAACGGGTCGCCGGGGGCGAGCAGGCGCAGGGCCGTCTCCACCTCGCGCAGGCGCTCCTCGCCCAGGGTGGCGGACCACTCGGCGCGCAGCTCGTCGAAGATCCGGGCCGACCGGACCAGGCAGTCCACCCCGCGGGCGGTCAGTCGGACGACCTTGCGGCGGGCGTCGGCCGGGTCGCCGCCGCGTTCGACGTAGCCGAGCTGCTCCAGGTTCTCGATGGTCTTGCCAGCGGCCTGCTTGGAGACGCCGAGCCGGCGGCCGAGTTCGACGGCGGTGGTGCCGTGCGGTCCGATCGCCTGGAAGACGAAGCCGTGCATGGGCCGCAGGTCGGGGTGGCCCTCGCGGGCGATGCGCTCGTGCAGCTCGTCGATGATCGTCCGGAAGGTGAGCAGCAGGCGCAGCGGCAACTCGAAGCCGGGCGGGGCGGGTTCGCTCGTGGGTGTGCCGGTGGGTGTGCCGGTGGGGGTGCTCGCGGGCTCGCTTGACATGGGTAGACAACCTCATTGACCATATAGACAACGCCATTGACCATCCTAGGGGGTTCCCTCGCCATGCCCGTGATCCGCCACGCCGACGCCCGCCGCACCGAGACGCCGAACGCCGTCATGACCACCTACGCCTCACCCACCCAGGGCTCAACCACCCTCGCCCTGTGGCAGGTCGACATGACGGCCGGCAAGAGCGGCCCGCTCCACGCCATGGACGTCGAACAGATCTGGACGCTGCTCACCGGCACCGCCACCGTCACCCTCCCCGACGGCCCGGTGCCCCTCACCGCCGGCGACACCCTCGTCCTCCCCGCCGACCTCGCCCGCCGGATCACCACCGCCGACGGCTTCACCGCCATCGTCGCCGGCCCGTCCCCCGCCCACGCCTACAACCCCGACGCCGTCACCCCCGAAGGCGCCTGCGGCCTCGCCCCCCGCGACGCCGAGCGCCTCCTCCCGCCGTGGATCGCCTGACCCGCGAAGCGGTCCGGACATGAGTACGGGGACGGTCGAGGATCTGCCTCGGCCGTCCCCGCCCGGTCTTGGCCGCTACTTCCGGTCGTCGATGTCGTCCGGTAGGTCGTCCAGGTTCTGCTGGCCCTGCTGTTGGCCCTGCTGCTGGGTCTGGGCGGCCTTCTGTTGGGCGTCGTCCGCCTTCGGGGGCTTGTTGCCGAGGCGCGACTTCGCCTCCTCCTCCAACTGCTCGGCCTTGTCCCGGAACTTGTCGCCGATACCCATGGCTGTGCCCCATTCGGTTGGATTTCGGGTTCTCCAACCAGGCTTGCACGCCCCCTCTCCGCCTGCACTTCGGGCAAGTTGCCGCGGAGCGTCACGATCGACAGACCCCGGATCGCCCGACCCGCGCGGTGTGAGGTGTAGGAGACTGCTGACCGCAGACAGTCACCGGACCGGCGGCCGCACCCGCGGCCCCGGCGGAGCAGAAGGGGCGGCATGTCCGTCGTCAAGATCAACGAATGTGTCAAGTCACTCACATAAGCGCTGATCGGCCGTCGTAGGAACTGCCGCCGGACGGCGAAGCCCCGCCCATGCGTCACGGGGGACGATGCATGGACGGGGCCGTCTTCGGGGTCATGCGGGCGTGGACTGCCCACCGTTGCTACCCGGGTGGTCGTTCGGCCCGTGCCTCCTCGGCCGGTAGGGCCGATTCTTGGGCGTGTACCGGTACGGGTCCGGTTGATCCGGGTAGACGGTCGCCCACTGGTCGCACCGGAAGCAGAAGCCTTGGCCTGTCTCCGGGTCGAACGCGATGGGCTGATCACACAGCGGACAGTCCACGGGTCTCCTACGCGCTCAGGTCGAACTCCCCGCACTTGACGGCGTCGGTGAACTCCGCCCACGCCTCGCGGGTCATGGTGACCACCTCACCGGGTCGCTCGCTGTCGCGCAAGGCGACGACGCCGGAGATGTTGGTGGCCACCTACGGGCAAGCCTTGCGCACCGTGTTCTGGCACGCCGCGATGGTGACGAACTCGAATTCGGGGCGGGCGGTCATTGCACTGTCCTCTCTCTCGATCTTCCTTTGCGGTCCTCACCCCCTTGGGAGGGGATTCTCAAATCCCCCAGCGGGAGCTGGCGTTGGAACAGTGCAGACGTGGAAGGGCCCTCGCATCTGACCTCACCTGATAAGGGTGGGACGGTGCGGGGGCTCTTGTTCAGCGGCGCTGGGGGCAGCCGAAGCGCCCGCTAAGAGGGCTTAGGGCCGCCTTATTGGGTGCCTTTGTTTAGCGTGTCTGGACCGAACCCGCTTGTTCAACATCCCAGTTGGCGAATCTTGGGTCTGGAAACGGCATCACACTCAGGGCGCGTGCTTCGAGCTGGGGTCGGGACCGTTGGCGGCCACGGCCGGGAACTTCCGGAGCGCCCCGCCCAGCCGGCCGGACGAGCGATCAGAACGGCGATGGTTTGGTGACGGACAGTCACGGGAAGGTCCAGGCGCGTCGGCAGCGAGCCGGCCAGTGAGGAGACAGTCATGCCCGAGACCACGCCCAACTCAAAGGGCCCGGCCCCGATCAAGCTCACGCCCGGGACGGCCGAACCCGTGCTGGTCCCGGCCGATCAGGTCAAGCCCGAGGATATCGGCACACTGTCGATCGAGTACCGGGACGGTCAGCCCGTCGTTGTCGTCAGCGGCGGGACGGCCATTCCAGCGGGGCTCACGGTCGTGGATGGCGCCGGGATTGCTCTCGCGGCGTACACGGCTGGGCCCACGTCCGCCACCACCCGGTTGGCGCCTGTGGTGGACTACCTCTGCTCGCGCTGGTGAACTGGCGCCGCCCCGGTACGGACCTCTCAGAGCCCGTACCGGGGCATCGTGCTGTCAAGATGGCGGACGCCAGAGACAGTGAAAGAGCCGTCCACCCACAGTGGTGCAGACGGCTCCCACGGCAGGCGCGGCGGCTACGACTCGGAGTCCTCCAAGTGCCGGTACAGCGTCGCCCGACTGATCCCGAGCGCCTTCGCGATGCTGCTCACGCTCTCCCCCTTGGCGTGGCGGTCGTCAATCGGCGGCCGGGCGAACCGGTCCAGCTTCCACACGCACAGGGTGTCGCCGGGGCGGACGTAGTCCTTGGACCACGCTTGCGCCTGTCCGGGGAGCTTCGGGTGCATCCGCCCTGCCCGCTGCTTGATCTCGCTGTTCGGCACGAAGCCGTCCGGCGTTGCTTCCAAGTTGGCCGCCACCCAGTCGGCGAACGGGTGGGACTCCTCCCGGTATTCGCCGGTAGCCCTGGTGACTCGTTCCGGCTCGTTCAGGCCGTGCTCGAACCACTCGGCGGCGCCCCGGACCGCCCAAGCCGCTATGCCTTCCGCTTCGGCCAGTAGGCGGCCCTTGAATCCCCTGTCCTCCCTTCCGATGAACGACTCGTCCCACGGGACGCAGCGG
This sequence comes from Kitasatospora sp. NPDC058478, assembly GCF_042720345.1. Taxonomy (NCBI): domain Bacteria; kingdom Bacillati; phylum Actinomycetota; class Actinomycetes; order Kitasatosporales; family Streptomycetaceae; genus Kitasatospora; species Kitasatospora sp. NPDC058478. The sequence goes on from NZ_JBHXML010000023.1 coordinate 21,927, forward strand.
AAGCGCCGCCAGATGCCTTCGTCGGTGCCTCGGATCGTCGGCTTGTCGTTGCCGGACATGATGAGCAGAGCGGTCGGTGTGAAGTCTTACGCGGGCTTGTACTTCTGGTGCGAGGTGAGCAGGACGGCGGCGGTGAAGAGCTTCACGAACGCTTCGTCCAGGCGGGCGGCCGTCCTCTCGCTGGACAGCACGAGCCGGGCACCGTGGAGCTTGGCCACCAGCGACCCGTTACGGCCGTTGCGCTGCTTCTCCCAGAGGTCCCAGCCCGACTTGCCGACGTCTTCGAAGTGGCCGTTGCTCTCCCAGCCCTTCGCGAGAATCAGGGCTTCGGTCTTCGTTCGCTGGGCAGCCGGCGAAGCCTGCGAGTCGTCCTCACGCTTCTTTGACTGTCGTATGTAGGAGACTGCTCGCACGTGGTCAAGGTTAAGTGCCCAGGTAGCGGGCCTAACGATGAGAGGTGTCATGTGAGTAGCGTCGTCAAGATCAACGTACTGACGGTTCCCGCCGAGCAGCGGGAGGTCCTGGAGCAGCGCTTCGCCTCCCGCGCCGGCGCGGTGGAGAACTCGGACGGCTTCGAGTGGTTCGAGCTCCTCCGCCCCGTCGAGGGCACCGACCAGTACCTCGTCTACACCCGCTGGCGCAGCGAGGAGGACTTCAAGGCGTGGATGGCGGGCCCCATGCAGGCCGCCCACCGCCCCGCCGCCCCGGAGGGCGAGGCCCCCAAGCGCCCCGCCGCCTCCGGTTCCACCCTCTGGTCCTTCGAGGTCGTCCAGTCCGCCGGCCCCAAGGCCTGACGCCTCACTTCGCGGTTGTTCGCTTTTCCCTTCGGGCCCTTCCCCAGCAGGGGAAGGGCCCGAAGTGCCTCTCAGCCGCCCGCGAGGATCGAGAGATGCGCGGCGGCAGACCGGGACAGGCTGTCGAGGAGGGCGCGGCCCTTCGCCGCCGTTCCGAGGGAGGGCTGCCCGACGATGCCGTTCTTCGTGTACCCGGCCATGCCGAGCGTGAGCAGGTGCGGGCGCTCGGGGGCGGAATGGTCGTCCTGCTCGATGCCGTCGCGGATGAGCTCCGGGGCGCCGTGGAGGAGGAGCGACACCTCCAACTCGCCACCGTGCATGTCCTCGGCGCCGCTGCTCACCAGGCCCGCCGCCTCGCGGGCCTGGTGCCAGTCCTCGCGGACCGGGAAGAGGGCGACGCGCGGGCCGGAGGTGTTGGCCTCCTGGACGACGTTCGAGAGGACGTAGTTGCCCCCATGGCCGTTCACGATGAGCAGGCCGGGAACGCCGGACGCCTGGAGCGACTTCCAGGTGTCGTTGACGACGGCGTAGAGCGTGGCGGCGCTGATGCTGACGGTTCCGGGTATGTGGGCGTGCTCATGCGAGCAGGACACCGTGATGGGCGGCAGGAGGAACAGGCCGTAGTCGGCGGCGATCCGCTGGGCGATCAGGCCGGCGACGATGGTGTCGGTGGTGAGCGGCAGATGGTCGCCGTGCTGCTCGAAGCTGCCGACCGGCAGTACGGCGATCTTGGCGCCGCGCCGGCGTTCGTCTGCGGAGGTGGCGGCCGTGATCAGTGCGTCCATGGCCCCACCCTCTCTCATCAGCCTGTCGCAGGTCGAGAGGGCGCCGTGCCGCTCATCAGCTTCAATCGGCCGGTGAAGGTGGCGACTTCGGCCACGGAACTCCAACGCCGGAGGGCCTTGTCTGCGGCGGACAGCTCCGCCGTCGCTCGCGCGGACTCGGTGTCGATGGCGATCGACAGCGCGCGGTCCGCCGCCGCAGCAGCCTGCTCCGGCTCGCCGGACACCGCGTAGGCGCGGGCCAGCCGGGAGAGGTACACGCCTTGGTCGTTGCGGTACACCGGAGGGAGCGCCCGGAGCTCGGCCTCGAACATGGCCACCGCCGTGAGCGGGTCGCCCAGTTCGAGCAGACAGTTCGCGCGCTGCATCTCGATGTATGTCGGCGTGCAGTAGGCCATGTCGAGGGCATCGTCGCGGTGCTCATCGTCCGGTGACGCGGCCAGCTCGTGGGCCTCGTCGAACTTGGCCTGGGCGAAGCGCTGGTTGCCCATGAGCGCGTGCCCCTGGGCCTCCTGCTGCGCGGCCAGGGCTCGGATGCGCGGGGTCGCCCCGGGTGAACGCTGGGCGGCGCGTGCCAGCCCGACGGCCTGCTGCGCGTTGCGGCGGGCCGTCGCCTGGTTGCTCTTCCTGAACAGGAGGTAGGCGGCCATGACGTCGTCGCCGGACTCCTGCGCCCACTCCATGGCGCGGTCCGACCAGTACTTGGCCTTGGTCGGCCCGGGGAAACGGTGCCAGATGGGGAACGGTCGGGAGTTCGGATCGGCGGCGACGCGATGCTTCTACTGCGGTGCGGGCCTGCGGAAGGCCGTGACGCGGAACATCGTGGTCAACGGACAGGCGGTGGGCGTCCACATGTGGCACCCGCGTCGTGCGGGGGAGGTGTCGGCGCGATGACGGCGTTTCGGGATCACGACGGGACGGACTCGGCTTCCGTCGGCGGGGAAGCGGGAGCGGCGTCGTGCCCGTTTCCGGTGGTGGTGGAGGTCCGTGGCGTGACGGAACCCGCACGCTTCTCCCGCCTTCCGGACGCGTTGGCCGCGCTCCTGGGATCGCTTCGCGCCCTCCCGCTCAGCACGGATCAGCAGGACTACTTCACCGAGTTGTTCGGCCCGTCCGCCGTGCAGAAGATCGGGCACTTGCTGGCCACGTTCGGAGAGGTGCGGACACCAACGCTCGTCGGCCTGATCCTGTGCCTGGTCCGTCTCTACCCGGCTGGCGAAGTAGTGGCAGGCGGTTGACGGTCCTTCCCACCGGCCATCTCGTAGATAGTCCCAATCACTCCGAAGACGAGCAACGGAATGGCGGCAATCCACCACCAGAGGGACGAGCTGAGTGCTGCCCATGTACCGAGCCAGATGCCACCGACGGAGAAGATCACTCCGAGGGAAATCGCTGCCGGATCGCGCTTGAGTAGATCCTCTCTCGCGCAAACTTCCCTATACCTCAGAGCAGTTGCATGGATCTGCTGATCGAGCACAGCTTTGGCCGCTGCCTCGCTCGGCATGCGCTCGGCTGCGGCAAGTTCAGCTGTCAGCCGGGCAAGAACCACATCGGACCTGCGTTGCCGGTTCGACCGGGCGGCAAAGTAGCCAGTGGCCAGGGCGATTACTACTGGCGAGACAGCAGATATGACCTGTGTTACGGAGCTGAGCTGCAAAAAGCCTCCTCGTGCCGAGCCCGGGGACAGAAGTTATAGCTCATCGAAGTCGAAGTCGCTCCCCTGTGGCTGAGACTTTTGCGCGCAGGGCTTGGAGGGCACCGACCAGTACCTCGTCTACACCCGCTGGCGCAGCGAGGAGGACTTCAAGGCGTGGATGGAGGGCCCCATGCAGGCCGCCCATCGCCCCGCCGCCCCGGAGGGCGAGGCCCCCAAGCGCCCCGCCGCCTCCGGCTCCACCCTCTGGTCCTTCGAGGTCGTCCAGTCCGCAGGCCCCAAGGCCTGACGCCTCACCGAGTGACCGACGTGCCCCGGGGCTTCCGAGCCCCGGGGCGCACTGGGTGGCCCGTCCTGTCGTCGGAGGGGCGGGCGGAGCTTGCGGGTGGGCGTGGGAGGGCAGCCGCGTGGGGGTTAGAGGCGTTCGGGGCCGTAGAGGGCGGCGGGTGCGCCGGTTGTGAGGGCCCAGTAGCGGTCGCCGTAGGACCAGTGCCACCACTCGGTGGGGTAGTTGACGAGGCCGGCGCGGGTGAGGGTGTGGCTGAGGAGTTGCCGGTTGGTGCGGGCTTCGGGGGAGAGGTTGGCGGCGTCGGTGTAGCAGGCGCCGGCGCTTTCTTCCGGGTTGGCGTTGACCCGGGTGCCGAGGTCGAGTTCGTGGCCGTCGGCGTCGGCCAGGGTGAGGTCGACGGCGGCGCCGGCGCTGTGCGGTGCGATCTCGGGCGGGGAGACGTAGCGGCTCGCGGCCGAGCGGAGCTGTGCGGCCGGCCAGCCGGGGTGTGCGGCGCGCAACTCGGCGGCGTACTCGTCGAAGTAGCGGCTCTGGAGGGCCGGCGGGCGGTAGCCCTCGACGAAGAGCAGCCGCAGGCCGTCCGGGAGGTGCGATTGGGCGTCGAGGAGCCGGTCGAGCACGCCGGACCGCAGGTGGGCGAACGCCCCGGTGTCGTCGCGCTTGCGGCTGTCCAGCAGGAGTTCGTGCTCGCGTACGTCCAGGAGGCGGTCGCCGCAGTCCTGGATGGGGACGGCGGCCACCTGCGGGTCGGACATGAGGATGATCTCGGTCAACAGGGTCTCCTGGGGAGGAGGGAACGACGGTGCGCGCCGCGACGGCCGGTGGGGTGTCCGCCACCGCCCCGGGTGTTGGGGCGGTGGCGGACGGACGGGTGGTTCAGATGAGGGCGGCCTCGACCAGGTCGGCGGCCCTGGCTGCGCTGCCGCCGGCGCGGACCTCGCGGCTGAGCTCGGCCAGCCGGGCGGTCACCGCAGGGTCGGCGGTCAGCTCCAGTACGGCGGAGCGCAGCGCCTCCGGGGTGGCATGGGGGGTGTCCAGCCGGCGGGCGACGCCGAGTTCGACCAGCCGGTCCGCGTTGTCGAACTGGTCGGCGGCCTGCGGCACCGCGACCATCGGCAGCCCGCAGTACAGGCCCTCGCTGCACCCGCCCATTCCGGCGTGGGTCACGAATGCGTCGGCCTGCTGGAGTACGGCGAACTGCGGCACCCACTGGTGCACTTCGATGTTGGCCGGGATCGTACCCAGTTCGGCCGGGTCGGTTGCCTGGCCGACCTGGAGCACGACGTGCCAGCCGGGCAGGTCGCCGAAGGCCTCCAGGCACGCGCGGTAGAAGTCGGGCTGGTGGGTGAAGGTGGAGCCGAGCGAGACCAGCAGCACCTTCTGCGCGCCCTCCGGACGGGTCCAGCCGCCCTGGTGCTCGCGGGCGCCGAGGCAGGGCCCGGCGAAGGAGAAGATCTGGGGATCGACCAGCTCGATCTCGGGCTGGAGCACCTGCGGGATGAGCGCCAGCCCGCGATCCGGGCGCAGCATGTACCCGAACGGTTCGCCCGCCGGCACGCCGTTGTCGGCGAGCCACTGCGCGAACCGCTCCGGGATCTTGTCCGCCTCCAAGGCCTCCCGCGCCATCTCGAAGCGCGCCAGGTGGGAGTCCTCCCGGATGATCATGGACGGCGAGATCAGCATGGACGGCACGCCCCAGCCGTCGGCCAGCGCCCGGCCCGCGTACGCCATGAAGTCGTACAGGACGAGGTCGGGCCGGTCGTCGTGGAAGGCCTCGCGCAGGCGCGGCAGCATCGCCTGCGCCTCCTCGAAGATCATGGTGTGCACCCCGGCCCCGATGTTGGGGTCGACCCCACCCTTGACGATCGACAGGGTCGTGTCGTGGGGTACGAGTCGGGCGCCGGTGGACTCGATCTGCTCGGCGAACGACGGGTCGTTGACATAGCTGACCCGATGGCCGCGGGCGACGAGCTCCCGCATCACCTCCAGGCTGGGGTTGACGTGGCCGTGCGCCGGGATGTTCACCATGGCGATGTGTGCTGGTCGGGACATGTCGGGCCCTCTCCTCGTATGTCGCTAGGCGTCCTGCGATCGACGGGCTGACTCATCGTCAACTCGCCTTTCAGAACAGTACGTAACGTTGGCAATCGTTGCGGTGACGGGGGGTGGGGTTCGGCCGAAGATCGGCCGGTGCGGAGGATCACATGGAGGGCCGCGAAACGGGTCGGTCGGGGTGAGGCCGGCGGAGAGCCGGCGCCTGCGGAGCCTCGACGTGCGAGCCGTGTGGACGAACGGGAAGGGCTCGCTCGTCCTGACCCCGAAGGCCGAGCAGGCCGAGGCGGTGCTGCGAGCAGTGCGCGCGGCTCATCCGTATGAGGAACCGGTCATCCACTTCCTGCCTTTGTACGAGCCGGGCGTCGAACGATGACCGAGGTGGTCATGGCCGCTCGTCGATGGCTGCGACCGGTACGGTCACTTCGTGGCGGACGGCGAGCTTGGCGCGTTGTCAGTTCTGGTCTGTGATCGAGGTCAGTGCGGGGCGAAGCAGGTCGAGGACGTGGGTCCAGTTGTATTTGTCGCGGCCTCCGCCGGCCTTCGGCTTGTGGGGGATGTAGTCGCCGATCAGGACGCCCATCGAGCGGAGTCGTTCCAGGCTCTCGCTGTACGCAGGATGGGCTGCTTGGGCCGAGTTGACGTAGGGCTGAACGGCAGTGGGGATGCCGAGCCCGAACGCCTCGCAGAGAATGCCGAGCGCGAGGGTGTCGGATATCCCGGCGGCCCATTTGTTGACGGTGTTGAACGTGGCGGGCGCCACGGCGATGGCGTCCGCCGGGGGAAGCGGCTGGGGGATTGCGGGGGTGCGCCAAGCCGAGCGGATCGGGTAGCCGGTCTGGCGTTCGACGGCTTCCGCGTCGATGAACCCGAGCCCATGGGGGGTGGCGATGACGCCGACCTTCCAGCCTTCGGTGTGGGCGGCGCTGATCAAGGTGCCGACGTCGTCCGCGATGCCCGAGGCGCAGACGACGACGTAGAGGAACGGCTCGCGTTGGTCGGTCAACCCTGGACTCCCAATTCCTGGCAGAAGCGGCGAAGTTCCGGGACAGCGCCGTGACGGTCGCGGGCGGCCATGTCGCCAACCAACCCCAGCAGGCTGGGGCGCCGACGGATGTCTTCCGGCGCACAGCTCTCCGCGATTCTGAGCGCTTTGTATCCCTCGGCCAGTCTGCCTTGTTGGCTGTACGCCCGCGCGGAATCCACCCAGAGCGCGGCCCGTCGCTCGGGAACGGGGATGGGTCGGTGCAGCAGGGGCCGGGCAGCATGCAGTGCCGCTCCGGCATCATGCCGGAGACGATTGCTGAGTCGAGGGCGGCCAGGCTGTCGCGGCAGGCGGTGCGGGAGTTGGATCCGGCCGCGACACGCGGGTACGGCATCCGCTGGGACCCGGCGGCGCGGCGTGAGCACCTGGAAGCCCGTGTGCGTGGGGCGAATTGGGCGTCCCGGTGGAACTGATGGAGGCGGATCGCGGCACCGCTTCGGGCCCGGTCGGCGACTGTGGGCAATGCGCCGACACCGTCGCGGGTGAGCACCGGGTGTGGCTGGATGGCCCGGGCTGTGTGATCGGCTGACAGCAGGGGTTGGGAAGTGCGCCCCGGGCTTGTGAGGCTGGCGTGCGCTGGGGGGTGCGCGTTTGCGCCGCCCGTTTGGGTGATGTGGTGGGGAGTTTGACGCTTGGTTAGCGCATTACGGTGATCATTGTGTCAGCGCGGGCGTTCGGAGGGACGGCCTATGCGCGGCAAAAGTGAGCCCCGGCGGTGCAGGAACACCCCGGGGAATGGCACTAGGAGTTAGGGACTCCCGAATGCACATTCATCGTATCCCGAAGCACTCGCCCGGGTACACGATCCTCGACAACGGCCACGTCGTCCGGAAGCACTCACTGAGTTGGGCGGCGCGTGGGCTGCTCAGCTACCTGCTCAGCCTGCCGGACGGTGCGCGGGAGGACATCCGGACGCTGGCGGCGAAGAGCGTCGAGGGCCGGGCGACGGTGGCGCGGGCGCTCCGTGAGCTGGAGGCGGCCGGGCACTACGTGCGGCGGACGCAGCGGGATCCGGTGACGGGGCAGGTGCGGACGATCGTCTCGGTGCACGAAGTGCCGGTGACGGGCAAGGCGGTTCACGCCCTGCCGCCGCTTCCCGCGTCCCCGGCCGCCGGTGGGCCCGGAGCTGGGGTGGCGTGCGCCGGGAAGGCGGTAAGCCCTTCCGGAAAGGTGAGGGTGAAGGAAGCGGAAGTTCCTTCCGTCCCTCCGTCCGAGAAGTTGACGGCGGGCATGGCGCTGCTGCTCGAACTCGGGCGTAGGGACCCCAAGATGGCGCTGGCGGGCAAGCCGCTGTGCGATCAGGCCGCGCGGGTGGAGGGGTTGCTCGCGGGCGGGTGGAGCGGGGAGGCGCTGGCGGGGATTCTGGCCGCGCCCTTGCCGGAGAGGGTCACGCACAGCGTGGGGGCGGTGCTGGCGGGGAGGTTGGCGAAGGTGCCGCCCGTTCCGTTGACTCCGAACGGCGGCGGCGGGCCGGGGCCGCGACGGCACGAGTGTCCCGGGCGGGACGGCTTGTGCGGGCGGCCCGTCGCCGGGGTCGGGCAGGTGTGCGGGGAGTGCCGGGCTCAGAGGGTGTCGCGGACCTTGATGTAGTCGACCCCGGGGCGGGGAGGTGGAGTTCACCCGCCCGGCGGCCGGAAGTCCGGCGGCCGGAACGCCACCGGTGCGTCGAAGGCGGCCCGGCGGGTGGCGCGGCGCAGGGCGCGCAGGACGGCGGTGCCGAGGGTGAGGCAGAGGACGACGGTGAGGGCGGCGCGGGGGAGGTCCCAGCCCAGCGACGTGGTGAGGCAGTAGGCGGCGAAGCGGACCAGGTTGGCGGGCAGCGGGTCGCCGGGGACGAAGGAGATGGAGCCGGAGAGCCCGGCGATGTACGGCCAGCCCTGGAGGTTCATGATCGTGCCGTAGAGGACGGAGGCCAGCGCGCCGTAGCCCGCGAGCAGCCAGAGTTCGCGCCGGCCGCGCAGGCGGGCGGAGCCCGGGAGCAGGCCGGCGCCGAGGCAGACCCAGCCCATGGCGAGCATCTGGAACGGCAGCCAGGGCCCGACGCCGCCGGTGAGCAGCGCGGACGCGAACATCGACAGTGAACCGAGGACGAAGCCGAAGCCCGGCCCGAGCACCCGGCCGGACAGCACCATGAGGAAGAACATGGGTTCCAGCCCCGCCGTGCCCGCGCCGAGCGGCCGCAGTGCCGCGCCCGCCGCCGCGAGCACCCCGAGCAGGGCCACGGACTTGGCGTCCAGGCCGGGCGCGCCGCCGCCCGCCGTGCGGCCCTCGGAGATCTGGGCGATGACGACGGCGAGGAGCAGCGGCAGCAGCAGGGCGAACAGCCAGGGGGCGTCGGTGGCGTGGCCGACCAGGGCGGACTTGGTGGAGGCGAGCAGCGGCCAGCCGAAGGCCGTCACGCCGACGAGGGAGGTCAGGAGCAGGGCCGCTACGGATCGGCGGCCGAGCGGGACGGGGCGACCAGCAGGAACACCGGAAGGAACAGGGCGGCTCATGCGCTCAGCGCCTCCGCGACCTGGCGGACGGTGAGCCACGGGCCGGGTGCCAGCACCTTGGCGACCTGCGGGGCGAACGCGGGGGAGGAGACGACGACGTCGGCCGTCGGGCCGTCGGCGACGATCTCGCCCTCGGCCAGGATCACCGTGCGGTGGGCGAGTTCGGCGGCGAGTTCGACGTCGTGGGTGGCCAGCAGGACGGCGTGGCCTTGCGCCGCGAGGTCGCGCAGGATCTCCACCAGCCGGGCCTTGGCGGCGTAGTCGAGGCCGCGGGTCGGCTCGTCGAGCAGCAGCAGCGGGGGCCGGGCGGTGAGCACGACGGCGAGCGCGAGGGTGAGCCGCTGGCCTTCGGAGAGGTCGCGCGGGTGGGTGGTGTCGGCGATGCCGGGCAGCAGCCGTTCGACCAGGGCGCGGCAGGTGCCGGGGGTGGCGCCCGCGTCGGTGTCGGCGGCGGCGCATTCGGCGGTGACGCTCTCGCCGTAGAGGAGGTCGCGCGGGTCCTGCGGGACGAGGCCGACCTGGCGGATCAGTTCGGCCGGGCGGGTGCGGTGCGGGGTGCGGCCGCCGACCGTCACCCGGCCGGAGGCGGGGGTGTGCAGGCCGACCAGGCTGCCCAGCAGGGTGGACTTGCCGGCGCCGTTGCGGCCCATCAGCGCGGTGATCTCGCCGGGGTGCAGCGCCAGGTCGACGCCGCGCAGGGCCTGGACGGGGCCGCGCCGGACGGCGAGGCGCTCGGCGGCGGCGGTCGGGGCGGCGGTCGAAGCAGGGGCGGCGGTCGGAGCCGCAGGGGCCGCGCTCGGGTGCAGGCCGTCCAGTCGGGAGCGCAGCCCGGCGGCCTTGCGGCGGGCGTCGCGGACGGACAGCGGCAGCGGCCGCCAGCCGGCGAGCCGTCCGAGGCCGACCACCGGCGGGTGCACCGGCGAGTGCGCCATCACCTCGGCGGGCTCGCCGAGGACGGGCGGGGCGCCCGGGGTGAGCAGCAGCACCTGGTCGGCGTACTGGACGACGCGCTCCAGCCGGTGCTCGGCCATCAGCACGGTGGTGCCGAGGTCGTGCACGAGCCGCTGGAGGACGGCCAGCACCTCCTCGGCGGCGCCCGGGTCCAGGGCCGAGGTGGGCTCGTCGAGGACCAGGACGCGCGGGTGCACGGTGAGCACCGAGCCGATCGCGACGCGCTGCTGCTGGCCGCCGGAGAGGGAGGTGAGGGCGCGGTCGCGCAGGTCGGCGAGGCCGAGCAGGTCGAGGGTCTCCTCGACCCGGCGCCGCATCACGTCGGCGGGCAGGCCCAGGGACTCCATGCCGTAGGCGAGTTCGTCCTCGACGGTGTCGGTGACGAAGTGCGCCAGCGGGTCCTGGCCCACCGTGCCGACCAGGTCGGCGAGTTCGCGCGGCCGGTGTTCGCGGGTGTCCCGGCCGCCGACCGTGACCCGGCCGTGCAGGGTGCCGCCGGTGAAGTGCGGGACGAGCCCGCTCACCGCGCCCAGCAGGGTGGACTTGCCGGAGCCCGACGGGCCCACCAGCAGGCAGAGTTCGCCTTCGGGGACGGTCAGGTCGACGTCCGCGACGGCGGGGGCGGCGGCGTCCGCGTACCGGACGGAGACCTGCTCGAAGGTGATCACGAAGCCCTCCGGGGCGGGGTCGGGGCGGCGAACGCCGGCACCAGGCCGAGCAGTACGGCCAGTACGGCGGTCAGCGGCAGCGCGGGGACGGTCGGCGGGACGACGGTGGGCGCGAAGGCGGCCGGGTCGCGCGTGGACAGGTAGATGGTCAACCCGGCGACGGCGGCTCCCGAACCGGCGGTCAGCCACTCGGGCAGCGCCCAAGGGTCTGGCCGGTAGCGGGTTCTGACGGATCGTCGGCTTCCGAGCAGTAGCCCGGCGAAGGCGGCGGCCAGGCCCAGCAGCAGCACCGGTGGCGCCCAGCCCGCGCCGCCGGCGGTCAACAGCCCGTACGCGGCCAGGCAGATTCCGAGCAGGCCGGCCAGGGTGAGCGCGGCCGTCGCGCGGGCGAGCCGGCGCGGGACGTCCGCGGTGCGGCCGAAGCCGCGGGTGTCCATCGCCGCGGCCAGCGCCACCGAACGCTCCAACGCGCCCTCCAGGACGGGCAGTCCGACGCTCAGCACGGCGGCGATCCCCCGGTCGGTGCGGCCGCGCAGGCGGCGGGCCGCCCGCAGTCGGCGGACGTCCGCGACCAGGTTCGGCGCGAAGGTCATCGCCACCACCACCGCCACGCCCGCCTCGTACAGCGCGCCGGGCAGGGCGCGCAGCAGGCGGGCCGGGCTGGCCAGTGCGTTCGCGGCGCCCACGCAGACCAGCAGGGTGGCCAGGCGCAGCCCGTCGTACAGCGCCGCGAGCAGGCCCTCCACGGTCACCCGGCCGCCGATCCGCACTCCCTGCGCCCAGGCGGGGAGCGGCACTTCGGGCAGCGTGAACAGCACGTGCGTGCCCGGGACCGGCGAGCCGAGCAGCACCGCGAACACCAGCCGGATGCCCAGCACCAGCAGGCCCAGCCGCAGGAACGCGCCGTACGAACGCGACCAGGGCGCGTCGCCGCGCCGGGCCGCGACCACGTACCCGGCGACGGCGGCGAGCAGCAGCAGGATCACCGGATTGGTGGTGCGGGTCGCCGCCGCGCCCAGCCCGAGCGCCCACAACCACCAGGCCCCAGGGTGCAGTTGCCGGGGTCCGGTGGGCGGGCGGGTGGTGCGGGCGGTGCTCATGGGTCAGTCCAGGTGGAGGGGTCCGGAGAGGTACGGGAAGGGGGAAGGCGGCGTCAGGAGGTGCGGCGGCGGCGCGCCTGCCAGACGGCACCGCCGGCCAGCACGGCGATCAGCGCGCCACCGGCGATCAGGCCGACGTCCGGGCCGGAGTCCGAGCCGCCGCCGCCGGACGGGCCGGCCGGCTTGGCAGCCGACCCGAGCTGGTCGGCGCACCCGGCCTTCGGGAAGCCCGCGATGGCGCAGAGCAGGCCGTTGGCGTCGTAGCGCAGCGGCGGGGCGACGGCGGCCAGCACCTCGGCCGAGGTGGCGTTCGAGACGACGCTGGCGCACGCGCTCCGCTGCTCGGGCGGAGCCTCGGTGGAACCGGAACCGGAACCGGAACCGGAGCCGGAGCCCGAACCCGAGCCCGAACCGGAACCCGAGCCCGAGCCCGAGCCGGAGTCGGCGGCGGTGCCGAAGTCCAGCACGACGGCGACCCGCTTGCGGCCCGCCTGCGCGGGCGTGTCCGCACAGAGGGCGGCGAAGTCGCCCGCCGCCCGGGGCTGCGCGGCCTGCTGCCCGCCGTCCGGACTCACCGCGAACCGCCACCCGTCGACGGCCCCGTCCGGCGGCACGGCGACGGCCGGCCCCTGCTGCTGGTACAGCCACCCGGCGTCGGCCCCGCGCCAGAACGACCAGTACCGGTACCCCGTCGCCGCCTCCGCCGGGGCCCCCGCGACCAGCAGGAGCACCGCACCGAGCAGCGGGACGAGGACGCGGCGGCCACAGCGGCGGCCCAGGCGGACCGGGCGGGGTGTCACAGCCTCTGGCCGCGCTTGCGCTGGAGGCTGAGGAGGAGACCGCCGCCGAGGCCGATGAGGAGGCCGACGATGATCGGCCAGTACTGGCCGATGCCGTCGTCCTTCTTGGACGCCGCCGTCGTCGGGGCGGGGCTGGCGGTGGCCTTGGGTGCCGGGCCGAGGGCGGTGAGCTGGGCGGTCAGCGGGGCGGTGTCGCGCTGGGCGGCCTGGGTGACGAGCAGGAGGCTGGCGGTGGCGGCGGCGTCGGTGCCGCCCTTGGTCCAGCCGGCGCCTTCCTTGGCGAGCCAGTCGACGGCGCCGGCGGCCTGCTGGGGGTGGCCGCTCTGGATGAGGCCGAGGGCGGCCCAGGCGGTGGCGTTGTAGTCGGGGGTGGGGGCGGCGCCGGGGGTGGTGAGGGTGAGGTGGTTGCCGCCCGCGGCGAGCTGGGCGGTGAGGTACGCCCCGGCGGCCTCGCCGGAGTCGGCGTGCGCGACCGGAGCAGCCGTGGCGGAGGTGGCGGCGGAGTCGCAGCCGAGGGCCTTGGGGGCGGCGTCGGTGCGGGCGGTGGTGGCGACCGGGAGGTGGCCGCCGGCGGCGGCGAGCGAGGCCTGGGCGCTGGCGAGGGCGTTGGGGGCGAGCGCACCGGAGGACGGGTCGGGCTGGTAGGCGAAGGCGCCGCGCTGGTCGGCGGGGGCGGCGCAGCCGAGCTGGAAGAGGGCGAGCCCGTCGAAGGCGCTCTTGCCCGTCCTGGCGACGCCGGCCGGGTCGGTCCTGGCGGCGAAGAGGGCGTTCACGGCGAGGCCGGTGGAGTTGGCGTCGCCGGGGCTGCCGGGGTTGTAGGGCCAGCTGCCGTCGGCGTTCTGGGTGGCCTTGAGCCACTGGACGCCCTTGTCGACGGCTTCCTGGTGCCCGCCGAGGGCGACGAGGGCCTGGACGGCGACGGCGGTGGCGTTGCTGTCCTCGGTCTTGGGGTCGCAGGCGGCGCCGGCGGCCCGGAAGGAGGGCCAGCCGCCGTCCTCGCACTGCTGTCCGGTGAGCCAGCCGACGGCGGAGTCGGCCGGGGTGGTCTTGGCCGCCGCGAGCGCGGTGAGCGCGAGGGACTGCCGCCAGACGCCGTCGTACGTCGGGTCGCCCTTGCCGTAGAGGCCGTCGGGGACGGCGGCGGGGGTGGGCGCGGGGCTGTCGGCGAGGGCCGGTCCGGCGGTGGCGCCGGCGAGGAGTGCGGCGGACAGGGCGGCGGCGCCCAGGCGGGCGGCGGTGAGCATGGTGGAGGTGTGCCTTTCGGTGAGCGGTGGTGGCCCGGCGGGGCCGTTCCGTAGTCCTCGACGGTGCCGGGCGGTGCGCGTGGCGGGCCCGGGCTGGCCGCTCGCCCCTCCACGGGCGGTCCGACTCGCCCGGGCCGTCGCGGGGGCCGGGCTCACGGTTGCGGGGTCAGCGCCGGATTCGCACCGGCTTCCCCCGGGGGAGGGACGGGATGAAGTTGTGCTGTCCGTCGACTTTAACCGCCGGGGGCGGTCGGCCCCTCCTGTCCGGGCAGGAACAGGTTCCAGTCAGGGCGGGGTCAGGGCAGGGTGAGCAGCCGGGCCGCGGTGTGCAGGTCGGCCCGGACCTCGGCGATCGAGGCGCGGCCGGAGAGCCAGGCGACCAGGGCGGAGTGCCAGGTGTGCTCGATCACCCGGACGGCCGCGCGCTGGCTCTCACTGGGTGGCCCGGACTGGCCGATGGCGTCCAGGATGAGCTGGCCGGTGGCGGTGCTGACCTGGTCCACCTCGGCGCCGACGGAGCGGTCCGCGAAGGACAGCGCCCGGACCATCGCCTCGGCGAGCAGCGGTTCGCGCTGGAGTGCGTGGAAGGCGCGGGTGAGCGTGTCGGCGACCCGCGGGGCCGGTTCGGGGTCGGTCGGCGGGTGGCGCCGGATGTGCTCCTGGAGGCCCTGCAACTGCTCCAGCATGACCGCGACCAGCAGGTGCACCTTGGACGGGAAGTACCGGTAGAGCGTGCCGAGGGCGACCTGCGCGGTCTCCGCGACCTCCCGCATCTGCACCGCCTCGTACCCGCCGCGGGCGGCCAGGGCGGTGGCGGCCCGCAGGATCCGGCGCCGGCGTTCGGCCTGGCGGGCGGTCAGCGGCGGCTCGCCCGGCTGCGCGGGGGGCGGGGTGGTGGGGCTCGTGGAGGTGGTCGGCGGCGGCAAGGAGTGCTCCCGGGGCGCGGGGGTGGCGGCGTGCTCCACAAGGTCGGCAGGGTCGGCGTGGCGGGAATCACCAGCCCTGGCTCCTGAGGGAAAGCTACGGGCCGGTATCTTCGAGGTCTCTCATTGTTCACATGGTCGATGACGAGTTCCACAGCCACTGAAACCTGATCTACTTTAGCGACCGGCGGCAGCGCCGTCGCCAACGCAGAGACAGCAGCAGCACAGGAATAGCAGCTAGAGATGAGGGCCCGAGGATGACCGCGCAGCCGCTGCGGATTGCCCTGCTGTCGTACCGCGGGGACCCCTTCTGCGGCGGTCAGGGCGTGTACGTGCGCCACCTCTCCCGTGAGCTGGCCAGGCTCGGCCACCACGTGGACGTGATCGGTGCCCAGCCGTACCCGGTGCTGGACGAGGTCGACGGCCCCGGTTCGGTGCGCCTGGTCGAGCTGCCAAGCCTGGACCTCTACCGCGCCGAGGACCCGTTCCGCACGCCCGCCCGCGGCGAGTTCCGCAGTCCGGTGGACGTGCTGGAGTTCGCCACCATGCGCACCGGCGGCTTCCCCGAGCCGCTGACCTTCTCGCTGCGCGCCCGCCAGTACCTGGCCCGGCACAAGGGCCGCTACGACGTGGTGCACGACAACCAGACGCTCGGCTACGGCCTGCTCGGCCTGGCCCGGCACGGCTTCCCGCTGGTCACCACGATCCATCACCCGATCACCGTGGACCGGCAGTTGGAGCTTGACGCGGCCACCACCCGGGTCAAGCGGCTGTCGCTGCGCCGCTGGTACGCCTTCACCCGGATGCAGCGCCGGGTCGCCGCCCGGCTGGACCACGTGATCACCGTCTCCGGCACCTCGCAGCGCGAGATCGCCGAGCACCTGGGCGCCGCGCCGGGCGCGATCTCGGTGGTGCCGATCGGCGCCGACACCCGGCTCTGGTCGCCCTCCGAGGAGATCGCCCGCGTCCCCGGACGGATCGTCACCACCTCCAGCGCGGACGTCCCGCTCAAGGGCCTGGTGTTCCTGGTCGAGGCGCTGGCGAAGGTGCGCACCGAGCGCCCCGCGCACCTGGTGGTGGTCGGCAAGCCGCAGAAGGAGGACGGCCCGGTGGCGGAGGCGGTGCGCCGCTTCGGGCTGGCGGACCACATCGAGTTCCGCAGCGGCCTGACCGACCAGGAGCTGGTCGACCTCTACCGCTCGGCCGAGGTGGCCTGCGTGCCGTCGCTGTACGAGGGCTTCTCGCTGCCCGCCGCCGAGGCGATGGCCACCGGCACCCCGCTGGTCGCCACCACCGGCGGCGCGATCCCCGAGGTGGCCGGGCCGGACGGGGAGACCTGCCTGGCCGTGCCGCCGGGGGAGCCGGACCGGCTGGCGGCGGCGCTCGGCCGGCTGCTGGACGACCCGCGGCTGCGCGCCCGGCTCGGCGCGGCCGGCCGGGAGCGGGTGCTGGCCCGGTTCACCTGGGCGCGGGCCGCCGAGCTGACCGCCGACGCCTACCGGGCGGCGATCGCCACCGGGGCCGGCGCCCGGGCCCGCTCCGGGCCGGGCTGGCGGTACGTGCCCTGAGTCGCTCCGGCCGCCCTGCGCGGCGCCCGCCCGGCGGCCCCGGCCGCCCGGTGCGGAGCGGTAGCGGATCGAACTGACGCGGCGTCAAGTCCGCTTGGTAGCAAAAGGAATGGGAGCCCTGCAGTGCTGACCGTCGATTTCTCGCGCTTCCCGCTCGCCCCCGGCGACCGGGTGCTCGACCTGGGCTGCGGCGGGGGCCGGCACGCGTTCGAGTGCTACCGCCGCGGCGCCAACGTGATCGCCCTCGACCAGAACGCCGAGGAGATCGCCGAGGTCCAGAAGTGGTTCGCCGCGATGGAGCAGGCCGGCGAGGCCCCGGAGGGCGCGTCGGCGGTCGCGATGGAGGGCAACGCGCTGGCGCTGCCGTTCGAGGACGACTACTTCGACAAGATCATCATCTCCGAGGTGATGGAGCACATACCGGACGACAAGGGCGTGCTCAACGAGATGTTCCGGGTGCTCAAGCCGGGCGGGCTGCTCGCCGTCACCGTGCCGCGCTGGCTTCCCGAGAAGATCTGCTGGACGCTGTCCGACGAGTACCACGAGGTCGAGGGCGGCCACATCCGGATCTACCGGGGCGACGAACTGCTCGGCAAGCTCAAGGACGCCGGCCTGGAGCCCTACGGCACCCACCACGCGCACGCGCTGCACTCGCCGTACTGGTGGATCAAGTGCGCGGTCGGCGTGAACAACGACAAGGCACTGCCGGTCAAGGCCTACCACCAGCTGCTGGTCTGGGACATCGTCGGCACCCCGGTGATCAGCACCCTCACCAAGGCCGCCGAACGGGCGCTCAACCCGGTCATCGGCAAGAGCTTCGTCGCCTACGCGTCCAAGCCGCGGCGGACCGAGCCCGGGCGCGTGGACGCATGACCGCCGCCGTCCCCGAGGCACTGCTGCTCGACGGGGTGCTCGACGCCGAGCAGGCCGCCGGCACCGTCCGCAGCATCCTGGCCGAACAGCTCCCCGACGGCGCCATACCCTGGTTCGCCGGCCACCACCTCGACCCGTGGGACCACACCGAGGCCGCCATGGCCCTCGACACCGCCGGCGAGCACGCCGCCGCCGAGGCCGCCTACCGCTGGCTCGCCGCCACCCAGAACCCGGACGGCTCCTGGTACGCCGCCTACACCGACGGCGCCGTCACCGACCGGGCCAAGGAGACCAACTTCTGCGCCTACGTGGCCGTCGGCGTCTGGCACCACCACCTCAGCGCCGGCGACGACGCCTTCCTGGACTGGATCTGGCCCGTCGTCCGGCGCGCCCTGGACTTCATCGTCGGCCAGCGGCTGCCCGGCGGCCCGATCGCCTGGC
This sequence comes from Kitasatospora sp. NPDC058478, assembly GCF_042720345.1. NCBI lineage: Bacteria > Bacillati > Actinomycetota > Actinomycetes > Kitasatosporales > Streptomycetaceae > Kitasatospora > Kitasatospora sp. NPDC058478. The sequence goes on from NZ_JBHXML010000023.1 coordinate 39,606, forward strand.
GCCTCGACGAGGACGGCACCGCCACCGACGAGGCGCTGCTCACCGGCTCGTCCAGCATGCTGCACGCGCTGCGCTGCGGGCTGGCCATCGCCGAGTACCTGGAGGAGCCGCAGCCCGACTGGGAGCTCGCCGCCGGCCGGCTGGGGCACGCCATCACCCACCACCCCGAGCGGTTCCTCGACAAGGGCCGCTACTCGATGGACTGGTACTACCCGGTGCTCGGCACCGGACTGCGCGGCGACGCGGCGCTGGAACGGATCGACCGGGACTGGGACCGCTTCGTCGTCCCCGGCCTCGGCGTGCGCTGCGTCAGCGACCGCCCGTGGGTGACCGGCGGCGAGAGCGCCGAACTCGCCCTCGCGCTCTGGGCGATCGGCCGCTCCGACCGCGCCGTGGAGATCCTGCGCTGGATCCAGAAGCACCTGCGGCACGAGGACGGCTCCTACTGGACCGGGTACGTCTTCGAGGACGACGCCGTCTGGCCGGAGGAGCGCACCACCTGGACGGCCGGCGCACTGCTGCTCGCGGTCGCCGCGCTCGGCGGCGACCCGGCGACGGTCGCGGTCTTCGGCGGGGAGCAGCTGCCCGCCGGGCTGGTGGTCCAGGACTGCTGCTGAGGCCCGTAGCCGTGGCCGATGCCGGTACGGACGGCTGAGGCCCGTACGACTGCTGAGGCCCGTACGACGGTTGAGGCCCGTACGGGCAACGCGAAGGGGTGGGGCCGGAGAGATCCGGTCCCACCCCTTCGTCGTACTGGCGGGGGAGTCAGCCGCGCTGGATGCCCGAGGTGTCGGCCAGCAGGCCGACGGTGCCGTCCTGCAGCTGGGCGACCAGCGCGCTGCCGCGCTGCTCGACCGCCAGGTACCAGGTGCCGGGCACCAGCTCGCCGACGGGGGCGCCCGCCGGGTTGTCCTTCGACGCCAGCGAGCGCGGGGCCGGGACGGCGAACCAGAACGGTGCGAAGTCGGCCGCCGGGGCGGCCGGGGTCGGCTGCGGCTGCGCGGCCGGGACGGGCTGCGGGGCGGCGGCCGTGTCCTGCGGCTGACCGGCCTGCACCGGCTGGGCCTGGCCGGCCGCCGGGTAGCCGTAGCCACCCGGCTGGGCGCCGTACGCCGGGGCCTGGTTCGGGTCCTGGCCCGGGGCCGGGTAGCCGTACTGGCCGGGCTGCGCCGGCTGGCCGGGCTGGCCCGGGGCCGGGTAGCCGCCCTGGTAGGGGACGGCCGCCGGACGGTCGGCGACCAGCGGTGCCTTCAGCGCGGGCACCAGCGGCGCGGCCGCGGCCGCACCGGCCAGCACGATCAGCGCGATGAGGCCGAGCCAGGCGCCGAAGCCGTGCCCGAAGCTGCCGCCGGCCGGGCCGCCGCCCAGCGACCACAGCGCCGTCCACAGCGCGACGACGGCGAAGGCGATGCCCCACTGGTCCAGCCGCAGGCCGAGCACCTGGCGCCCGGCCGCGGCCTCGCCCTGGAAGCGGTGCAGCAGGATCAGCACCGCGGCGGCGATGCCGAGCAGGTAGATCGACGGCAGGATGGGGAACAACTGGGTGCTCCACGCGTTCTGCGACGTGTCGCCGCAGTACCGGCCGGTGCAGTCCACCGTCCAGTAGGGCAGGAAGGAGGCGATGAAGAGCAGGACGGCCGCGCCGGCGACGGCGGCGTCTCCCCTGGTGAGAGCGCGCAGATTCACTAACGTTCCCCTCGTTGACGTGTCGTGGACGGCGGTTCGTGCGGTCGGGCTGACCGGCCGAAACTCCCGAACGGACCAGAAGCCTAGGCCCAACCGCACCGCCGGTGCACGGCGGGACCGGGAATGGGGCGAAGTCGTTGCCAAAGGCGCGACCCGGGCGGCGCGCACGCCGTCCGCCGCCCCGGCCCAACTCCCTTACCGGGTGGTCAGATACGCCGTCAGCGCGTCGGCGATCCCCTGGGCCGCCCGCTGCCGCCACTGAGGATCCGTCATCCGTTTGGCGTCCACCGGGTTGCGCATGTTACCGCACTCGATGAACACCTTCGGCACCGTGGACAGGTTCAGGCCGCCCAGGTCGGAGCGGGTGTCCAGGCCGTCGCTCGCGGTGTAGTCCGCGTACGGCTCGCCCGTCGCGGCGCGGAAGTGCTCGCGCAGCAGCAGGCCGAGCCGGCGCGAGGGCTCGACGATCGCCGCGTTGTCCGCCTTCCCGGCCGCCACCTTCGCCGGGAGGATCACGTGGAACCCGCTGCCGCCCGCCGGACCGCCGTCCCCGTGCACCGACAGCGCCACGTCGGCGTGCGCGTCGGCGCCGGCCCGGGCGCGCTCGTCGATGCAGGGGCCCCACGGGCGGTCGCCGTCCTGCGCCAGCACCACCGTCGCGCCGCGGGCGGCCAGGATGGCGCGGGCCCGGTGGGAGACGTCCAGGGCGTACTCGGCCTCGGTGTAGCCGGAGTTGGTCTCGGTGCCGGTGGTGTCGCACTGCTTGCGGGAGTTGCCGATGTCGACCAGGCGGTTGATCTCGGCGGTGTGCGCGGAGTTGCCGGGGTTGTGGCCGGGGTCGAGCAGGATGGTGCGGCCGGTGAGCGCGGTGGGGGAGACCGGGGTGTCCGACGGGGCGGGCGTGTTCGGCGTCTGGGCTGGGGCGGGGGTTCCCGGCGTGGTGGTTCCCGGTGCGGTGGCTTCCGGGGTGGTGGCTTCCGGTGTGGCGGTGCCCGGTGTGGCGGTTCCGGCCGGGGAGGTGGCCGGCGCGGCGGTGCCGCCCACCGCGGCGGAGTGGCCGAGGGACTGCCAGCCCAGCCAGCCCGCCAGGCAGAGCGGAACGGCCGCGCCCACCGCCGTGGTGGCGCGCAGCAGGGTGGAACGGCGGGGCGGGCGGGAGTTCGGGCCGGTCACGGGTGGATCAGATCCTGTCCTGGGTGCGCGGGGTGAGGCCGTACGTGTCGGCGATCGGCTTCCACTTGCCCGCGAAGTCCTTCTTCGCCTGGGTGGCCTGCGGGTTGAGCTCGTCGGCCCGCTTCTTGTCGGCGGTGTTCGGGGCCGAGCCCGAGCAGCCCTGGCCGGCGACCGCCCGCGCCCAGTTCGCGTACGCCCGGTCGATGTCGGCCGACAGCTGCCAGGCGGACTTCAGCGACGCCATCGCGTCCGCGCCGCCCGGCACGTCGGAGGCGCTCAGCCCGGCGAGCTTGCGCAGCAGTCCGTCGCGCTGCTTGGCGCCGTTGTCGAACACCTGCGCCGCGCTCTCGATGTCGGCCTTCGCCGGGCAGCTGCTCACCTTGGCGACTGCGCTGCCGATCGGGGCCTTCGCGCTCTCACCCTCGGTGAGCAGGCCGTCCAGGGCCTGCGCCTGCGTCTTGGCGTTGGCGCCGGCACCGCTCGCGGTCGGGGACGGCGCCGCGGCGGACGAGGCCGGGTCGGTGGCGCCGTTCGGCGCGGCGTCCGTACCGGTGGGCGCCGGGCCCGCCGACGGGTTCCCGGTGGACGTCGCGGAGGCGGACGGCGGGGCGGGCGAGGCCTGGTCCTTCTTGTCGCCGCTGTTCCGGGCGGCCACCAGCAGGCCGCCGCCGACCGCCACCACCAGGAGCAGCGCGAAGCCGATCAGCAGCGGCGCCTTCCGGTTGCTCGGGCGGTCCTCGTCGTCCAGGTCCTCGTAGCCGACGGGGTGGTCGGCGGGGTAGGCGGCGGGGTAGTCGGGCTGTCCCTGGTACGGGACGTACGGGGGCTGCTGCGGGCCGGCGGGCGGCTGCGGCGGGTACACGTAGCCGGGGCCGGGGGCCTCGCCGGACACGTAGCCGGGGCCCGGGGTCTGCGCGGACGCGCGGGAGGGGAACGGCGCCGGCGGCGGCACGGACGGCGGCTGCGGGGCGGCCAGGTACGGGCGGGCGCCCAGCGGCGGGCCCTGGTCCCCGACGGCGCCGGCGGCGGGCTGAGCGGGGGCGGGCTGCGCCGGGTTCGGCTGCGCCGGGGTGGGCTCGGCGGGTCGCTGCGGGCCGCGCACCCAGCCGCCCGCGCCGCCGCGCGCGGTGGGGTCCCAGACTGCCGGAGCGGTGTTGTGCTGGTCCGTCATGTGCCGCTAGCCCCCACCGTTAGCCCCCACCGTCCGCCGATGCTCTGCCTGGTGCTGCGCGGACACCGTACCGTTCGAACCTCCGCCCGACAGCTCCGGCACGACGTTAGAGCATCCGTGCAGGGCTGTGGGGCCGCTCGGCGGATCGGCCGGCGGACCGGACCGGGCGGTGGGCGGCTAGCTCGCGGCGGTCCGGCGCAGGACGCGCAGCGAGCCCGTCACCGAGACCTCCTCGAAGCCCTCGGCCAGCGCCCGCAGGTACACCCGGTACGGGGCCTGGCCGCCGTCCGCCGGGTCCGGGAACACGTCGTGCACCACCAGCAGCCCGTCCGGCGCCAGGTGCGGGGCCCAGCCCTCGTAGTCGCCGGTCGCGTGCTCGTCGGTGTGCCCGCCGTCGATGAACACCAGGGCCAGCGGACGCCCCCACAGCGCCGCGATCCGCGGCGAGCGGCCCACCAGGGCCACCACGTGCTCCTCCAGCCCGGCGGCGTGCAGCGTCCGGCGGAACCGCGGCAGGGTGTCCATCAGCCCCACCTCCGGGTCCACCAGCGTCGGGTCGTGGTACTCCCAGCCGGGCTGCTGCTCCTCCGAGCCGCGGTGGTGGTCCACCGTCAGCGCGGTCGTCCCGGCCTCCCGGGCGGCCGCCGCCAGCAGGACCGCCGAGCGGCCGCAGTAGGTGCCGATCTCCAGCAGCGGCAGCCCGGTGCGCCGCGCCGCCGTCACCGCCGCCGCGTACAGCGCCAGCCCCTCGTCCACCGGCATGAACCCGGTGGCCGCCTCGAACGCCGCCAGCACCTCGGCCGCCGGGCGGACACTCTCCAGCAGGTCGGACATGACGGTGCTCCTCGGGCTCGGGACGTGCGCGAACGCGTTCGACCCGGACCCTACTCGACGGTAGAGGGGCGGACCACAGCGGCCCTGGAACGTGTTCTAGTCGGGTCGGGTCGCCCGTGTCAGAATCGGGCCCGACCGTGGAAACCGAGCACACGAGGCACACCGGGAGCAGCCCCATGCGCGCAGCCGTCCTGCACAAGACCGGCCAGGAGACCCTCGACGTCCGGGAGGACGTGACGGCCGTCGGCTTCGGGCCGGGCGCCGTACGGGTCCGGATGCGCGCCGCCAGCCTCTGCCACTCCGACCTCTCGGCGATGAGCGGCGTCCTGCCGCAGCCCGCGCCGTTCGTCCCCGGGCACGAGGGGGCCGGGGAGGTCGTGGAGGTCGGTGAGGGCGTGACCGGCCTCGCCCCCGGCGACCGCGTGGTGCTCTGCTGGATGGCGCCCTGCGGCCGCTGCGCGCACTGCGAGCGGGGCCGCGGCCACCTGTGCATCGCCAGCCTGCGGCGGCTCGGCGCGCCCGGCTTCCGCTTCGAGGACGGCGGCGCGGCGGTCGAGGCCTCCGGGTTCTACGGCACCGGGGCGTTCGCCGAGGAGGTCGTGGTCGCCGCGGACGCCGTCATCAAGGTGCCCGCCGACCTGCCGTACGAGGCCGCCGCGCTGATCGGCTGCGGGGTGACCACGGGCGTCGGCGCCGCCGTCAACACCGCCCGGGTCGAACCCGGCGCCTCCGTCGCGGTGATCGGCGCGGGCGGGGTCGGGGTCGCCGCCGTGCAGGGCGCCCGGGTCTGCGGCGCCGCCCGGATCACCGTCGTCGACCCGGTCGTCTCGCGCCGCGAGCGGGCACTGGCCTTCGGTGCGACCGAGGCGATCGCCCCCGAGGACCTCAAGGCGGCGGCGAAGGGCCTGCCCGGCGGCGGCTTCGACTACGTCTTCGAGGCCGTCGGCCGGTCCGCCACCGTCCGGGCCGGCTACGACGCGGCCCGGCGCGGCGGCGCGGTCGTGGTGATCGGCGCCGGCGCGCAGGACGACCTCGCGCAGTTCACCATGGGCGAGCTGTTCTTCAACGAGAAGCGCCTGCTGCCCTCGCTCTACGGCGGGGCGCCGGTGGCCCGCACCATCGCCCTGGTCGTCGACCTGTGGCGGGCCGGGCGGATCGACCTCGACGGCATGATCAGCCACCGCGTCGACCTGTCGGACGTCAACGAGGCGATCGCCCAGATGCGCAGCGGCGAGGCGCTGCGGACGGTCGTGACGCTGGGGCGCTGAGCCGCGCGCCCTCCCCGAACCCAGGACCCGGGACCCCGAACCCAGGACCCCGAACCCAGGACCCAGGACCCGGGACCCCGAACCCAGGACGCGACGAGGGCCCGCCGGGGGGGTGCTCCCCCCGACGGGCCCTCCCGGTGCGGGTGTGCTCAGCCCCGGTCCGCCGCGGCGCGGTGCCGGCCGTGCGGGTCGGCCTCGGGCTTGTCGTCGGCGGCGGACCGGCCCCGGTGCCGGCCGTGCGACGAGGTGTCCCAGGCGGTGCTCTCGTCGGCGTCGGTCCCGTTGGCCGTGGGTCCGGTGGTGTCGGTGAGGGTGTCGGACATCAGAAATCGTCTTTTCCGTGCGGAGGGTGCAGGTCATCGGCGCCCGGCCGGCGCTTGGCGGCGCGCGGTCGGGTCCCCGATCGGGCGCTCGGTACGCGCCACAGCCGGTGATCGCGGCCCGTGCCCCGGCCACCATAACGGCCGGAACGGACGAGATCCTATCGAGATCATGACGCGCGACCTGCCGTCGAACCCAGCCAGTGACCGACCAACTCGCGGTACAGCGGGGACAGCACCTGAAGATCGCCGTGCCGGGCGAGCACCCCCCGCCCGCCGTCCAGCAGCAGCACCCGGTCCGCGCGCAGGGCCGAGCTGATCCGGTGCGCGACGACGACGAGAGTCCCGGGCCGGGCGGCGAACGCCCGCTCGACCCGCTCCTCCGTACGAGGGTCCAGGTGGCAGGTCGCCTCGTCCAGCACCACGACCGGCGCCGGCGACAGATACGTCCGCACCAGCGCGAGCAACTGCCGCTCCCCGCCCGACAACACGCCCGGATCGCGCAGGACGGCCTCCGGGCCGCCCAGCCGCGCGACCAGCCGATCGGCCCCCAGCACGCGGACGGCACGGGCGAGTTGCTCCTCCGTGACCTCCGGGGAGAGCCAGGTCAGGTTGGACCGCACCGGCCCCGGAAACACGTACGCCTCCTGCGGCACCAGCGCCACCAGCCGCGCCCGCGCCGCCCCCGCCAGCCCGTCCGGCCGCACCCCGCCCACCGACACGGCCCCGCCCGTCGGCGCCAGCACCCCGGCCAGCAGGGCCGCCAGCGTCGACTTCCCCGCCCCGCTCACCCCCACCACGGCCACGTGCTCCCCGGGCCCGAACCCGAACTCCAGGCCCTCCAGCACCGGCGCCCCGGCCCCGCCGTGCCCGAACCCCAACCCGCTCACCCGCACCTCCGGCTCCTGCCCCGGGGCTCTCCCGGGCAGCGTGCTGGGGGCGGCGTCCGCCGGGGGGTCGATCGTGGTGGCGGCCAGGCGGTCCAGGACGACGGCGAGGTTGAGCAGCCAGCCGCCGACCGTCCCCGCCAACGTCCTGACCGCCGGGTCGAGTTGCTGCAGCAGATAGGTCGCGACGCCGAGCAGTTCGCCGGGGGTCAGGGCCTCGCGGGCGAGCAGCCACGGCGCGGCGGCGAGAACGGCCAGGACGGGCAGCCGACCGCCGAGGGCCACGACCAGCGCGCGCAGGGCCGAAGCCCGGCCCAGGGCGCGGGCGGCGGCGGCGCTCGCCCGGGCGGCCCCGGTCAGCGCCTCGGCGACCTGCTCCCGGGTGCCCGTGGCCTGCACGTCGCGCAACCCGTGCAGCGCCCGCCCCGCCTCGGCAGCCAGCCGCTCCTCGGCGAGCACGACCGCCCTCCGCCGCGCCACCAGCGGGCGCAGCAGACGGAAGAAGAGGAACCCGGCGGCGAGCAGCGGCAGCAGGACCAGCGGCAGGACGGCGGGCGCCAGCAGCGCCAGGCCGGCCAGGGCGGCGACCAGGGTGACCCCGACGCCGCGCAGGGTGCGCAGCAGGGTGGCGGTCAACTGCCGTGCGGACTCCACCTGTTCGGTGAGCCGGGCGACCTCGGCCGGATCCGCCGACGGTCGGGCGAGCGCGCTGTGGACCACCCGCTCGACCAGGGCGTCCCGTAACGGCTCCACCACCCCCGCCAGGTGCGGGAACCCGGCCCGCGCCGCGTAGGCCCGGACGGCCATCGCGGCGCCGAACCCGGCCAGCCAGGCCACCCCGGCCCCCGGCCGCCCGGCCAGGAACCCCTGGTCGACGGCGGCCGAGACGAACAGCCCGGACAGCAGCGGCGGCAGCGCCTCCACCCCGGACCAGCCGAGCAGGCGGAGCAGCGGCCCGCGCGTGACGGCCAGTTGCCGGAACAGCAGCGCCCATCCGGGGGAGGCGGACGCGGGAAGTCGGCGCCGCCGACTTCCGGTGCCGGGCGGTCGGCCCGCGCCGGGCCGGCGCCGACGTCTCGGGCCGGGTGGTGCCGGGGTGGCTGGGTGCACGGGAAGTCGGCGGCGCCGACTTCCCGCGCCGCCGTCGGACGGGGCGCGGTGGCGGGCCATCAGGCGGAGGCCGTCTGGAGGGCGGTGTCCGACAGGGCGGCGCGGTAGTCGGGGTCGGCGAGGAGGGTGGTGTGCGGGGCGAGGGCGCGCAGGCGGCCGGCGTCGAGCCAGGCGACGAGGTCGGCGCGGGCGGCGACCCCGGCGCGGTGGGCGACCACCAGCCGGGTGCGGCCGAGGGTGGCGCGGTCGAGGGCCTCGCTGACCTGGTACTCGGTGGCGAGGTCCAGGCCCGAGGTGGCGTCGTCGAGGACGACGACCCGGGCGGGTCGGGCCAGGAGTCGGGCCAGGCCGAGGCGTTGCAGTTCGCCGCCGGAGAGCCGGAGTTCGTCGAGGGGGGTGTCCCAGCCCCGGGGCAGCCGCTGGAGGAAGCCGTCCGCGCGGGCGGTCGCCGCCTCGGCTGGGCCGGCGCCGGCCAGCGCGTCGCGGACCGTACGGCCGACCAGGGCGGGCCGGGCGAAGGCGTAGCCGACCGCGTGCCGCAGTTCGGACGGGGCCAGCGCGTCCACCGGGACACCGTCGATCAGTACGGCGCCCTCGTCGGGGTCGAGCAGCCGCCCGGGCAGCGCGGCCAGCAGCGACTTGCCGGAGCCGGAGCGCCCCACCAGCGCGACCGTGCGGCCGCCGGGGATCGTCAGATCGAGCGGGCCGAGCAGCACCCGGTCGCCGTCGCGCACCACCACGCCGCGCAGGACGACCTCCCCGTAGCCGCCGACGGGGAGGGCCGCCAGGCCGGGGTCGGCCGGGCGGACGGCCAGCAGTTCGTCGGCCCGGGCCTGCCCGGCGCGGGCGTGCGCCACCGCGACCAGCGCCTCGACCTGCTCGAAGAGCCCGGCGCCGAGGGCAGCCCAGCCGGCCGCGGCGGCGAGCGCCCCGGGGGCCAGGGTGTCGTCGGCGAGGAGGGTCCCGGCGGTGGCGAGCACCGCGACCTCGACCACTGCGATCAGCAGGGTGGCCTGCCAGGCGGTGCGCCGCTGCGCCGCCCAGAGCGCGTGCCCGGCGGCGGACAGGCCCGGCAGCGGCGCCAACACCCTTGCCGCCTCGCGCTGTTCGGCACCGGCGGCGCGGATGCTGCGCAGCCCGGTGAGGGCGCCGCTGAGCCGGGCGGCAAGGTCGGCCTGGACCTCCTGGTAGCGGGCGAACACCGGCCCGGCCTCGCGCAGGAAGAGCCGGATCAGCACCACGCCGGGGACGACGCCCGCGAAGAAGGCGAGCGCCAGCCACGGCGACAGCAGCCCGAGCCCGACGATCGCGCCCGCCGAGGTGAGCAGCGCCGTGGCCGCGCCGAGGACGGCGGGCAGTCGGCCGCCCGCGTCGCCGGCCGAGCCCAGCAGGCGGGCGGCGAGGTCGCCGGGCGGTGGTCCGTGGCGGAGCCGGCCGCCGGGTCCGAGGGCGAGCAGGTGGCGGACGAGACGCCCGCGCAGGGCGGCGGTGGCCTCGGCGGAGCAGGCCGGGCCGGCCGCGGCGGCGGTGGCATTGGCCGCGGCGGCCACGCCCAGGACGAGGGCGAGCCGTACGAAGGCGCCGGGCCCGGGCCGGTGGCCGAGGGCGGCGTCGACGGCCGCGGCGAGCGCGGCGGGCAGGGCGAGCGTGGTGGCGGCCTCGACCGGCAGGGCGATGCCGAGTGCGAGGGTCCAGCCGGTGGGGCAGCGGGGCAAGTCGGAGCTCCCGTCGGAACGTCAGAACGTTGGGTAGGGGGGCGGGCGGGCACGTGCAGGGAAACGGACGGTGCCGTCCCCGCCTGTCCGGACAGGCGGGGACGGCACCCACGGCTCACCGCCTGGATCAGCTGTTGGTGAAGATCAGGCAGGTGAGGATGAGACAGGTGTACTGGCAGCCGGCGCCGTGGCCGGTCAGCTCGACGGACTCGGTCTCCGGCAGGTCCTGCAGCGCCGCGAGGTCGGTCTCGAAGTCCACCATGTTCTCCATGATCGGGTTCCTCCCCTGGAACTACGCCCGCCGCGATCTGCCTGCGGGCATCGGGTGTCGCCCCCGGGCGGCTCGGTCCGCCGCGCCGGGGTGGTGCCCCGGGCCGCGTCGGGCCCGGGAGTCTGTGTGGTGAGGTGTCGACGTTCTGAGATGTCGAGGTGCCGACGTCCTGAGGAGTCGAGGAGTCGAGGTGTCGACGTACCGAGGTGTCGGGGCTCCGGTCAGCCCGGTCGGCCGGTCCGCAGGAAGGCGGCCAGCAGCTCGTGCAGCACGGCCGCGCCCTCCTCGGCGAGCACCTCGTGGCCCGATCCGGCCGCCTCGACGTACCGGAAGTCCGCGCCCTCGACCCGGCCGATCCGCAGCAACTCGTGCCGCAGCGAACGGGACTGGCTCACCGGCACGACCTCGTCCCGGTTGCCGTGCACCACCAGCAGCGGGGCGCTCAGCCGGTGCGCCAGCTGGAGGACGTCGCGCGGGCCACGGGCGTCGGTGATCGGCTCGTCGCCGGCCAGCCGGGTGGTCAACGCCCGTACGGGGGCCGCCGCTTCGGCCAGCAGCCGGGCGCCGGACAGGAACGGCGCGACCACCGCGCAGCGGGACACCTGCTCGGCCGGCGCGTGCGCGGCCGCCAGCAGCGCCAGGAACGCGCCGTAGCTGACCCCGAACAGGGCCGGCGGCTCCAGCCCGAGTGCCGCGCGCTGGCCGGCGATGCCGTCCAGCAGGTACAGCACGTCGTCCAGGTCGGGCCCGCCCCAGGCGCCTCGGATGGCCATCGCGTGCGCCACCCCGTAGCCGGTGGAGCCGCGCTGGTTCGGTGCGATCACGGCCAGGCCCTCGGCGGCCATCCGCTGAAGGGCCGGGTCGAACTCCAGCCGCCAGGCGTCCGCCGGGCCCCCGTGCAGCGCCAGCACCAGGTGCGGGCTGCTCAGCCAGGTGTCCCCGCCGTACACCACGGCCTCCAACGGCCCGGCAGGACCGGCGAGTTCGAGGCTCTGCGCGGGCTGCCAGCGGCCGCCGTCCCCGGGTGCGGTGCTGCCGTCCACCCGCCAACCCGGCGGCGGGGTGCGGGGGGTGCGCGGACCGCCGGGCTGCCAGGGCAGCACGGTGTCCCGCCACGGGCCGGGCAGGCCGGAGCCCAGCGGCGCCAGTTGCAGTGGCAGCGGCATCGGCATCGGGCCGGACCCGGGCTTCGCCGGGCCGTGTGCCAGCAGCGCGTCCACGTCCAGGGCGGCCAGCGCCGCCGGGTGGTCGGGCGAGGAGTGCGGGAGCCGCAGCGCCGCCCCGCCCCAGTGGCCGACCGCGCCGAGCCGGCCGGGCGGTACCGGCAGCTGGTCCAGCCGGCCGGCGGCGGCCCGCCACAGGGCGAGCGCGGAGCCGGCGCCGTGGTCGACCTGCACCGCCACCTGCGGGCCGTCCGCCGTCCGCCGCAGCGCGACCGGCCGCAGGAACATGCCCGCGACGTGCAGGCACTCCGGGAACCGCAGCGGTTCGCCGCCGCCCAGCACGCCCCAGCCGAGCCGGTCGGTGCCCGGTGCGTCGCTGCGCACCATCGCGAACCGGCTGTCCGGGTCGAACAGCACCAGCCGGTCGTTGCTGCGCTCGCCGATCTCCAGCAGCGGGGTGGTCGTGCCGCTGCGCAGGTCCAGCACCACGGTGCGGACGAGCCCCGCGTTCACCCGGTCCAGCGCCAGCAGCGCCCCGGCGTGGTCCAGCCAGGCGCCGCCGCCGTGCAACCCCGGGATCTCGGCGACCCGTTCGGGCTCGCTGCCGTCCGTCCGCACCAGCCAGGCGGTGGTCGCCGGGCGGGTGTCCGTCCCGAGGGCGAGCGCCACCGGCGTCCGAGGACCGGCCCCGGGGGGCGTCGGGATCGGCAGCAGCCGCAGCCCGGGCATCCGGATCGTGGCCACCTGCTGTTCCACGGCGCCGTTCTCGCCGTACGAGAGGCGGACCAGGTCGTGCCGCTCGCCGTCGTGCCGGCAGACCAGCACCGAGCCGTCCGGCAGCGCGACCAGTTGCGAACGCAGGCTCTCCGACCGGTTGCCGGGCAGCGGCAACGCGAGCGGAGTGGCCGGCCCGCCGTCCGACGGCAGCCGCCAACTCTCCACGTACCAGCCGCCGTCGGCGGCCGAGGCGAGGCAGGCGGCGTGACCGCCGTCGGCGGCGAAGGTGAAACTCAGTCGGCGCAGCGCCTGCGCGACGGTCCGGGTGGCCACGTTCATGCCCCGCTCACCCCGCTTGCCGCACCCTGGGACCGGCGTACGGCGGGCGGCACCGGATCCACCCAGAGCCGGGGGCCGCCGTGCCGCAGCCGCAGCAGGAAGGCCAACGCTCCCGCCGCGCCGGTGCCGTAGCCGGCCGCGCAGCCCGTCCCGGTCTCGTCCGGCAGCACCAGCAGGCCGCCCCGCAGCGCCGACCGGGCAGCGATCAGCTGCGCCAACTCCTCGGCGCCGGAACGGAATTCCTGCCCGTCGGCGACATCGGCGACATCGGCGGCCTCGGCGAGGTCGAGCAGGTACTCGCCGTCGCCGGCCAGGCCGTGGCAGGCGCTCACCCCGCCGTGCCAGCGCCCGGCCAGTACGGCCCGCCCGGCGGCCAGCGCCAGCCCGTGCGCGGTGGCGTCGCCGGTGGCCCGCCAGAGCCGCAGCAGGAAGGTGCCCACGCCGGACGAGCCGCTGCACCAGTGCGCCAGCCTGACGCGGTCCGGATCGTCCGCGCTCTGCGGCCACCAGGCGCTCTCGCGCGGCGCGTCCCAGCGGACGGTCGCGGCGAGTGTGTGCCCGGCCTCGACGGCGCCGGCGAGCAGGTCGCGGTCGCCGGTCGCCTCGGCGGCGGCCAGCAGGAAGGCGCCCACACCGGCCACGCCGTGCGCGAAGCCGAGGTGGGTGATCCCGGCGAGCGCCGAGTCGAAGTCCGCCGGCACCGGCCACACCCGCCCGTACGGCTCGTGCCGGGCGGCGGCGAGCAGGGCGTGGCCGCAGTGGGCGGCGCGGTCGAGGAAGGCCGGGTCACCGGCGGCTTCGGCGGTGAAGCCTTCGGCCGCAAAGCGGAGTTGGGTGAACCCGGAGCCGGCCGCGCCGTGGCAGACGTCGGGGTTGGGCCACTCGACGGGGATCCGCCGGGCGAGCGCGGCGGCCCGAACGGCCAGCGCGTCGTCGCCCAACGCCCGGGCGGCGTCCAGCAGCGCCCAGGCCGTCCCCGACCGCCCGAAGTGCAGCCCGGGCAGCACCGCCGGCTCGGCGGCCAGGCGCTGTTCGATCCACCCGGCGGCCGTCCGTGCCGTCCGCGCGGCCTCCGCGCGCACCTCGCCCGGCAGGCCCTCCGCCGCCACCGCCCGCGCCAGCACCGCCAGCACCCCGGCGGCGCCGTGCTGCACATTGCACGGATCCGTCCGCTCCCCGGCGGGCACGACCGGCCACAACCGGTCCCGCCGCAGCGGCGTGGCCGTGACGGCCAGTTGCCGCAGGCCGTCGCACAGCATCCGGTCGAGGAGGCCGGCCGACGCGCGGCAGGTTGCGTCCGCAGCGGCGCCGTCGGGTCGGACGGCAGCCCGGGGGCCGCCGGTCGTGGCGGTCGCGGCGGCCGGGTCGGTCGTGGAACGGTCGTCGTGGGCGTCGGCGGAGTGCTCGGCGGGCGTGGCCCGGTGGGCCGCAGCGCGCCACGGCGGAGCGGCGGCGGCCCGCATGGCACCGGCCCTGGCGGGCGCGGCACTGCCGTCGGCGGCTCGCTGCGGGGGTGCGGTGGCGGCGTCGCCGGTCGGGCCGGCGGCATGCGGGCCGTCGGGGTGCCGGGTGTGCGCGGTCCGCCGGTTCGGGGCCTGCCACAGAGGGGTGACGGCGGCGGTGGTCTCATGCTCGTGCGCGGCACCGGGAGCCCCACCTGGGCGTGTGTCATCGCCGCGCCGGGCGTCCGCAGTGGCTTCGCCCGCGAGTTCTGCCCTGACCTGGGCGAGGCTCCAGCGCTGCCCCGGCTGTTCGGCCCGGAGGCCGAGGACGGCGGGGGCGAGGCGGCGGGCGGTGGTGCCGGTGCGGGCGGCGAGGGCGAGCCAGCGGCCGAGGCGCTCGGTGACCGGGCGGGCCCGGGGCAGGTCGTCCGGGAGCAGCGGGTCGTGGCCGGTGGCGAGGAGGAAGAGCAGGCCGCCGAGGGCGTACAGGTCGACGGCCGGGTCGGCGACGCAGGTGCCGTCGTGGACGAGGCCGAGCCGGCCGGGCCCCTGTTCGGGGGCGCGGTAGCCGGGGGTGCCGGCGGAGCCGGCGGGGCGGCCGGTTTCGGCGGCGAGTTCGAGGTCGACGAGCCGGAGGCGGCCGTCGGGGCGGACCATCACGTTGCCGGGGGAGAGGTCGCGCAGGACGAGTCCTTGGGCGTGCACCCGTTCGACGAGGTCGAGGAGGGCGTGCGCGACCGGTCCGGCGTCGGCCCAGTCGACGTCGGGGCTGCCGTCGCGCCGCAGCCGGGCGGCGACCCACGCGCCGAGCGGCTGTCCGGCGATTCGTTCCTGCACGAGGAAGACGGAGTCGTCCCGTTCGATCAGTTCGATCGGGCGGGGTGCCAGGCCCTGCCCGTCCAGCCGGGTCAGCAGGGCGGCCTCGTGCCGCAGGGCGTCGCGGGCGTCGGTGCCGGCCCGGTCGATCTCGATGTGTGCGCGGGCCTGCTTGACCACGACCTCGGCGCCGCTCGCGGCCTCCCGGCCGAGGAAGACCCCGCCCTTGGTGCTGTGCCGTACGGCGGCGGTGATCGCGTACCGCTCGGCGAGCAGCACGCCCGCGCCGCGTTTCGGCCCCGGCCGGGCCGCACCGGTCTCCAGCGGGTCGCTGGCCCAGGTCGGCGCCCGGTAGGAGGCGCCGCGCACGTCCTCGGCCCGTTCGCCGTCCGGCCCGTGCAGGACGGACCGGTACTCCCCGTCGTGGCCGAGCTCGGCGCGGGCCGCGAAGGCGCCGTACCGGTAGTGGACCAGGCTGCCGGGCCGGTAGGGGCGGTCGGAGAGTACGACGGGCCCGGGCAGTCCGGCGGTGGCCCGGTCGAGTCCGGCGGCCAGCCGCCGGAACTGGGCGTCGTCGGCCGGGTAGACGGTAATGAACTTTCCCGCCGAACCCCGATCGCTGTTACGGGAGTTGAGTTCGCGCAGCCGCTGCTCCCCGGCGGCGAACTTGAACGGGCACGGGTCGTCGGCGAGAGCCCGTACGACGGCCGCGAGCACTGCTTCGCCCGCCGCCGAGGCCGCGCTGACGTGGAGCTTCCAGCCCTGCTCCGGGAGTGGAACCGACGCGGGCGGCCTGGCCGTGCACCAGAAGCCCCCGGCGGTGACCTCCCAGTCGCCGCCGCCTCCCCGGCCGCCGGCCTCCGCCAGCGCCGCCCGCGTCGTCTCCGGCCACGGTCCGGCCGCATCCGGCCCGTGGCCCGCCGATTCCCCGCCCCCGGCCGTACGCAGCGATGTGCCCGCCGCCATTCGCCACCACATCCCTTCGTCTCGTCCGCCGCCCGCGGGTGCCCACCTGCTCCGGCACCCGGGCGTGCGGCCCGGCCTGATCGGTTTCCTCGGAAGGAGCGGGAGTGCCGCCCCTGAACGGGAGTGCCGCCTCGGTGTGGCGTGCCGCCCCGGTGCGGCGCACCGCCCTGGTGCGGCGGTGCCGCGCCTGGGGCAGGAGCCCCGGCCGTGCCCGCCCCGGGCCCGGTCTCGCCAGGGCCCGTGTCCGGCGGAGCGCCTTCCCGACCCCCGGTCGGGGCAACTGTCGGGGCAACTCCCGTTCGCAGGACTGAAGTTACTTTCGAGGCGGGAGTGGCTCAACGTAGAGCCGGTCACTTCACTCGTAAGGGTGATCAGGAAGCGGTTTCGAATTCGTGCGAGGGCTCCCGTGTGAGCAGTGGGCGCCGGGCGCGCGGGCGCGTGCGACCGGCGCCGGCCCCTCCCGGGCGCCCCCACCGCAGATTGACGCGCGTCCGTACGCCATCGGCACCCGTGTCCGAACCGCGCCGCCACCGCGCCGCCGCCGCATCCCCGCTGCACCGGCCGCCCCGCTGCCGCCGCCCAGGTCGCCGAACGGCCGAGGCCCGACCGCCCCCGCGCGCACGGTAGTCTCGACAGGTGCCGAAACTGTCCGACGTCATCACCGCGCTCGAAGAGGTCTACCCGCCGCAGTGGGCGGAGGCCTGGGACGCCGTCGGCCTGGTCTGCGGAGACCCCCAGGCCGAGGTCGGCCGCGTGCTGTTCGCCGTCGACCCCGTGCAGACGGTCGTCGACGAGGCCGTCGAGTGGGGCGCCGACCTGGTGGTCACCCACCACCCCCTCTATCTGCGCGGCACCACCAGCGTCGCCGCGACCACCTTCAAGGGCCGGGTCGTACACACGCTGATCAGCAACGGCATCGCCCTGCACGTCGCGCACACCAACGCCGACCACGCCGACCCCGGCGTCTCGGACGCGCTCGCCGAGGCGGTGGGCCTGCGGGTGACCGGCCCGCTGGTGCCGGATCCGACCGACCCGCTGGGCCGCCGCGGCACCGGCCGCATCGGCCTGCTGGAGCCCCCGCTGCCCCTGTCGGCCTTCGCCGCGCAGGTGGCCGAGGGCCTGCCGGCCACCGCCACGGGCGTCCGGGTCTCCGGCGACCCGGACCGGCTGGTGAGCCGGGTCGCGGTGTGCGGCGGCTCGGGCGACAGCTTCCTCGCCGAGGTGCGGGCGGCCGGGGTGGACGCCTACCTCACCGCCGACCTGCGCCACCACCCCGCGTCCGAGGCCGCCGAGGCGGCGCCGGTCGCCCTGGTCGACGCCGCGCACTGGGCCACCGAGTGGCCCTGGCTCGCCCTGGCCGAGCGGGCCCTGCACACCGCCGCCGACCGGCGCGGCTGGGCCGTGGAGACCAAGGTCTCCCACCGGGTCACCGACCCGTGGACCGCGCACGCCCCCATGTCCTTCACCGCCTGACCCGATTCACAGGAGCCTTCCCCTTGAACGCCGCGCCCGCCGACCAGATCCGCCTGCTCGACCTCCAGGCCTTCGACTCGAAGCTCGACCAGCTGGCCCACCGGCGCCGGAGCCTGCCCGAGCACGCCGAGATCGAGAAGGCCTCCGCCGACCACACCGCGCTCAAGGACCTGGTGGTCGCCGCCGAGGCCCAGCAGGGCGACACCACGCGTGAGCTGACCAAGGCCGAGCAGGACGTGGAGCAGGTCCGCGCCCGGTCCGCCCGCAACCAGCAGCGCCTGGACTCCGGCGCGATCACCTCGCCGAGGGACCTGGAGAACCTCCAGCACGAGATCGGCTCGCTGGCCAAGCGCCAGGGCGACCTGGAGGAGATCGTGCTGGAGGTCATGGAGCGGCTGGAGAGCGCCCAGACCCGGGTCACCGAGCTGACCGCGCGCCTGCAGCACTCCACCGTCGTCCTCACCGAGGCCGAGACCCGCCGGGACGCCGCCTTCGCCGAGATCGACACCGAGGCCGACAAGGTCAAGCGGGACCGCGAGACCGTCGCCGCCGTCGTCCCCGCCGACCTGCTGAAGGTCTACACCAAGCTGCGCCAGACGCAGGGCGGCGTCGGCGCGGCCCGCCTCTACCAGCGCCGCTGCGAGGGCTGCCGCACCGAGTTCTCCATCACCGAGTTCAACGCCATCAAGGCCGAGCCGGCCGACAAGGTGGTCCGCTGCGAGAACTGCTCGCGGATCCTGGTCCGCACCGCCGATTCGGGCGCCTGACCCGGTGGCGGCTCGCTTCATCGTCGAGGCGGACGGCGGGTCCCGGGGCAACCCGGGGCCGGCCGGCTACGGCGCGGTG
Organism: Kitasatospora sp. NPDC058478; assembly: GCF_042720345.1. Lineage (NCBI taxonomy): Bacteria > Bacillati > Actinomycetota > Actinomycetes > Kitasatosporales > Streptomycetaceae > Kitasatospora > Kitasatospora sp. NPDC058478. Next base: position 57,803 of record NZ_JBHXML010000023.1, read on the forward strand.
GTCCGGGACGGCGACACCGGGCAGATCATCGCCGAGGCCGCCGAGTTCATCGGCCACGCCACCAACAACGTGGCCGAGTACAAGGGCCTGATCGCCGGCCTCAAGGCGGCCCGGGAGCTCGACCCGGACGCCTCGGTGGACGTCCGGATGGACTCCAAGCTGGTCGTCGAGCAGATGTCCGGGCGCTGGAAGATCAAGCACCCCGACATGCAGCCGCTCGCCGCCGAGGCCCGCACGATCCTCCCGCGCGCCCGGGTGACGTACACCTGGATCCCGCGCGAGCGGAACAAGGACGCCGACCGGCTCGCCAACGAGGCGATGGACGCGGGCAAGGCCGGCCGCCAGTGGGAGCCCAGGCCGCGGGCCGCCGCGGTGGTGGACGAGCCGCCGCTGGAGACCGCCGCCCCCAAGGCGGGCTGGGCCGCCCCCGCCGACCTCGGCACCCCGACCACCTTCGTCCTGCTCCGCCACGGCGAGACCGCGCTGACCCCGCAGAAGCGCTTCTCCGGCAGCGGCGGCAGCGACCCGGAACTGTCCGACAAGGGCCGCTGGCAGGCCGCGCGGGCCGCCGAGGAACTGGCCGCCCGCGGCAGCATCCAGGCCGTGGTGGCCTCGCCGATGCGCCGCACCCGGGAGACCGCCGAGATCGTCGCCGCCCGGCTCGGCCTGGAGGTCCGGTACGAGGACGGGCTGCGCGAGGTCGACTTCGGCGACTGGGAGGGCCTGACCTTCGCCGAGGTGCAGGAGCGACACCCGGAGGACCTGGCGGCCTGGCTCGGTTCGGCGAAGGCCAAGCCCACCGGCAGCACGGAGAGCTTCACCACGCTCACCCACCGGGCCGGCGTCGCCCGGGACAAGATCATCGCCCGGCACCCCGGCAGGACCGTGCTGGTGGTCTCCCACGTCAGCCCGATCAAGACGCTGGTCCGGCTGGCGCTCGGCGCCCCGCCGGACGCGCTGTACCGGATGGAGCTGTCCGCCGCCTCGTTCTGCGCCGTCCAGTACTACGCGGACGGCAACGCCTCGCTGCGGCTGCTCAACGACACCTCGCACCTGCGCTGAACACCCGGGGCTGAACGCCTGGCTCCGGGGACCGCCCCCCCGGAGCGGGCTCAGTGCACCTCGGTGACCACCACGTCCAGCTGCCACGGCTTGCGCGCCGTGCCTTCGGCGGCGAGCTCCACCCGGTGCCCCAGGCCCCGCAACGCGTCCAGCAGCTCGCCCGGTGTCTTCGGCTCGATCCCCGCGACCAGCAGGTCCCGCACCAGGCGCCCCTTGGTCGCCTTGTTGAAGTGGCTGACGACCGTGCGCTTGCCGTTGCGCTCCTGGAGCACCCGGACGGTCGCCGTCCGGGAGGCCACCTCGCCGGCCGGCTTCCACGCCGCCGCGTACGCCGAACTGCGCAGGTCCAGCACCAGCCCGTCCGCCACCTCCGGCAGCACGGACGCCATCGCGCCCCGCCAGTACGCGCCGAGCGCCCCCGGGCCGGGCAGTTTCACGCCCATCGAGCAGCGGTAGGGCGGGATCCGGTCGGAGATCCGCACGGCGCCCCACAGACCGGAGAAGACCAGCAGCGACCGCTCGGCCCGGCCGTACGCGGCCGCGTCCAGCGTGGCCAGACCCAGGTTGTCGAACAGCACCCCGGTGTACACCTCGCCCGCCGGACGGGCACCCGCCGCCGGCAGCCCGGCGTTGCGGGCGATCTCGCCGCGCAGCCCGGGGCTGAGCCCCAGCACCTCCGCGGCGGTGTCCTCGTCACCCCGGCAGAGACCGACCAGCGCGTCCAGCACCTCGCCGCGCGCGGCCGTCAGCCCGGGCAGCGACAGCCGGTCGAGCGCCACCGGCACCCCGTCCCCGGATGCGGCCTTGCCCTCCGAAGGCGGCAACAGCACCAGCACAGCGGACTCCTCAACACTCTGTGGCGGATGAACCCCGCCACCCTACGCAAAACCGGCCTGCCCCGGGCGGCCCGCCCGGCCCGTCCGTCCGCCCCGAGACGGTTGCCCCGGTCGCGGCTACTCGGCGCCGCCGGCCCCCGCGACCACGGCCGTTCCGGCCGCCAGCGCCAGGCAGAGCGGCGAGTAGTACCGGGTGTCCAGCCGCTTGAACCGCTCCGAGCGCTCGACGGCCCTCCCGAACAGCACCAGGCCGCCGGCGCCGCGCGCCAGCATCACCCCGGCCACCGCCCGCACCCCGGCCCGCCGCAGCCGCCGCGGCCCCACCGACGGCAGCACCCCGGCCTCCGCCCCCACCAGGTACGCGGCCGTCCCGAGCAGCCCCGCCACCGCGACGCAGGCTGCCGGGGACGGTGGTCCGTCGCCCGCGCCGACCACGGTGTCCGCGAACTCCTCCGGCGTCCGCAGCGGCCACGGCGTCACCGCCCACACCGCGTGCAGCGCCCCCGTCGCCGCCAACACCCCCGACACCGCCGCCCCGGTCACCTTCACCGCACCCATTGCCCGAACCCCCTTCGTGAACGACCACTTGACCCCAGCCTACGAGTGCTCACACCCGGACCCCACCCCGCCCGGGGGTTGGAAATCCGGTGGGGCCGCCCGGCGTTCGCCACTACGGTGAGCAGCGAGGAGAGTGAGCGAGATGACCCTGCGACCCCTGGACCTGGTGCCCGGCGACGACGACGCCGTGGAGGAGTCCCTGTCCGTGCGCCTGCCCGCCGGCCTGCCGGCGGAGACCCGGCAGGCCCTGGAGTTCGCGGTGCGGGCCGCCGCCGAGGCCGTGATGGCCGGGCGGGTGCGGGTGACCGAGGCCCCGGCCGGGTCGGACACCGCCGAGCTGGCCTTCGAGGTCCGCCAGTCCGAGGTGCCGGACGCGCTCACCGATCAGTCGCAGGAGCCCGGCCGGCAGAGCCGGTCCGAGCGCCGGGCCGCCATGGTCGCCCGGATCCGTGCCGCCAACGCGGAGACGCTGGAGAGGCTCAAGGACCTGTGACCGAGTACCTGGACCTGGAGGACGTCACCTACCTGGCCGGCGGCCCGGAGAACATCCGGGACCTCGGCGGCCTGCTCTCGGCGATCGCCCGCCCGCAGGCGAGCCTGTTCGGCGGGGACGCCTACCCGGACCCGTGGACCAAGGCCGCCGCCCTCGGCCAGAGCCTGTCCCGCAACCACCCGCTGATCGACCGGAACAAGCGCACCGCCTTCGAGGCGATGCTGCTGTTCCTGGACTACAACGGCGAGCCGTACACCGACCCGCACCCGGACGACGCGGTGGCCTTCATGCTCCGGCTGGCCACCGGCGGCTACGACGACGCCGTCGTGCTCGCGGGCAAGGACCTGAAGTCGCTGCTGGGGCGCTGAGCCCACCAGCACCGGCCGCCCAGTGGTACCGGCAGCACCGGCAGCACCGGCAGCACCGGCCGCCCGGCGCGTCCGGCGGGGTGATCCGTCCGGAATCACCCGATTCGCCCTACGCTGCCTGCATGCCTCGCCGAAAACTGCGCGTCAAGGCCGCCGACTCCGCCCGGATCAACACCGAACTGACCGAACTCCGCGCCCGCCTGGAGATCCACACCGAGTGGCCGGAGCCGGTGCTGGCCGAGGCGGAGGAGGCGGCCGAGCGCCCCCGGCTGCCCGAGCACGACGCCACCGACCTGCCGCTGTTCACCGTCGACCCGCCCGGCTCGCGCGACCTCGACCAGGCCATGCACCTGCTCCACCGCCCCGGCGGCGGCTACCGGGTGTACTACGCCATCGCGGACGTCGCCGCCTTCGTCCGCCCGGGCGGCGCCATCGACGCCGAGGCCCGCCGCCGGGTCGAGACCCTGTACTTCCCGGACCACCGCGTCCCGCTGCACCCCGCCCGGATCTCCGAGGACGCCGCCAGCCTGCTGCCCGGCGAGCCCCGGCCCGCCCTGCTCTGGCAGCTGGACCTGGACGCCGACGGCGCCGTGGTGCTCGCCGACCTGCGCCGCGCCCTGGTCCGCTCGCACCGCCGCCTCGACTACGCGGCCGTCCAGCGCGCGGTGGACCTCGGCGGCGCCGACGAACAGCTCGCCCTGCTCGCCACCGTCGGCCGGCTGCGCGAGGAGCAGGAGCGCGCGCGGGGCGGGATCAGCCTCCCGGTGCCCGAGCAGGAGGTCGAGGAGACCCTGCACGGCTACGTCCTCGGCTACCGCGCGCCCGGCCCCGCCGACGGCTGGAACGCGCAGATCTCGCTGCTCACCGGCCTGGCCGCGGCCGACCTGATGCTCGACGCGGGCGTCGGCCTGCTGCGCACCCTGCCCGCCGCGCCCGCCGCCGCGTACGAGCGGCTGCGCCGGATCGCCGCCGCGCTGGACGTGGACTGGCCGCAGGCGCTCCCGTACCCGGAGCTGATCCGCTCCCTGGACCCGGACGCGCCGATGGACGCCGCCTTCCTCAACGCGTGCACCGGCCTGCTGCGCGGCGCCGGCTACCACGCCTTCGACGAGTCCCGGGGCCTGCCCGCCCCGGCCGACCCGGGCCACGCCGCGCTCGCCGCGCCGTACGCGCACTGCACCGCGCCGCTGCGCCGGCTCGGCGACCGCTTCGCGCAGGAGGTGTGCGCGGCTGTGGCGGCGGGGGAGGAGGTGCCGGACTGGGCGCGCGAGGCGCTGCCCGCCGTGCCGGGCCTGATGGCGAGCGGGGACCGCCGCGCGGCCGAGGTCGAACGGGCCTGCGTGGACCTGGTGGAGGCGGAACTGCTGGCCGGCCGGGAGGGCGAGGACTTCACCGCCGTGGTGATCGACGTGGACGAGCGGCGGCCCGCGGCCGGCACGGTGCAGCTGCGCCGGCCCGCCGTCCGGGCCCGCTGCGACGGCGCCGATCCCGGGGCGGTGCTGCCGCTCGGCGGGCTGATCCGGGTCCGGCTGACGCAGGCCGACCCGCTCACCCGCACCGTCCGCTTCGCCGCCGTCTGACCCCCACCGCTTCCACACGCCCCCGGCGCCCGCCCGGCGCCGCCACCCGGACGGTCCGTCACACGGCCCCCGAGCACCGCCCAGGTGGGAGGATCGGTCCCGTGCCCGAAGCCCAGCCCTCCGTCGCCCCGGGGCGCCGCCACCGACTGCTCGTCCTGGCGATCTGCTGCCTGAGCCTGTTCATCGTCGGCCTGGACAACACCGTGGTGAACATCGCCCTGCCGGCGATCCAGCGGGACCTGGACGCCCCGGCGTCCGGGCTGCAGTGGATCATCGACGCCTACACCCTGGTCCTGGCCTCGCTGCTGATGCTGTTCGGCTCGGTGGCCGACCGCTTCGGCCGCCGCCGGGTGTTCCAGACCGGGCTGCTGTGCTTCGCGCTCGGCTCGCTGCTGTGCAGTCTGGCGCCGAGCCTGGAGTGGCTGGTGGCGTTCCGGGCGTTGCAGGCGGTCGGCGGTTCGATGCTGAACCCGGTGGCGATGTCGATCATCACCAACACCTTCACCGACCCGAAGGAGCGGGCCCGGGCGATCGGCGTCTGGGGCGGTGTGGTCGGCATCTCGATGGCGCTCGGCCCGCTGCTGGGCGGCTTCCTGGTGGACGGCGCGGGCTGGCCGTCGATCTTCCTGATCAACGTTCCGGTCGCCGTGGTCGCGATGCTCCTGACCGCCCGTTACGTCCCGGAGTCGCGCTCGCCCCGGCCGCGCCGGCTGGACCCGGTCGGGCAGCTGCTGATGATCGTCCTGCTGGGCTGCGGCACCGCGGCCATCATCGAGGGCCCGGGCAGCGGCTGGACGTCCCCGCTGATCCTCGTCCTGGCGGTCGCCGCCGTGGCCGCGCTGGTCGCCTTCCCGCTGTGGGAGCGGAGGGTGGCCGAGCCGCTGGTGGACCCGCGGTTCTTCGCCAGCGCGCCGTTCACCGGCGCCACCGTCACCGCGGTCTGCGCCTTCTCGGCCCTGGGCGGCTTCCTCTTCCTCAACACGCTCTACCTGCAGAACGTCCGGCACTACGACCCGTTCGAGGCGGGCCTGTGGACGCTGCCGATGGCCGCGATGATGCTGGTCTGCGCGCCGCTGTCGGGCCGGATCGTCGGCAGCCGGGGGCCGCGCGGCCCGCTGGTCGCGGCCGGGCTGGGCCTGGTCGCGAGCGGGCTGCTGCTGACCAGGCTGGCCGCCGACTCCCCGCCGGCGCTGCTGCTGGCGGCGTACGCGCTGTTCGGCTTCGGCTTCGGCATGGTCAACGCGCCGATCACCAACGCGGCCGTCTCCGGCATGCCGCGCGCCCAGGCGGGGGTGGCCGCGGCGGTCGCCTCGACGAGCCGCCAGATCGGCCAGTCGCTGGGGGTGGCGGTGATCGGTACGGTCGTCACCTCGGCCGTGGTCGGCCCGGTGGCGACGGGCTTCGCCCCGGCCAGCCACGCCGGCTGGTGGATCCTGGTGGGCCTGGGCGGCGCGATCCTCCTCCTCGGCCTGGCGACCACCACCCCGTGGGCGACCGCGACCGCCGTCCGGGTGGCCGCCCGCCTCGGCGGCGAGCCGCCCGTGGTCCGCTCCGGTGTACGGGAGGCCCCACCCGAGCGGCTACGATGACCACTACGGCGGAAGAGCCGGCCGGGCGGCCGCGACGGGTCCTTGACCCGCCGAGGAACGTCCGGGCTCCACAGAGCAGGGTGGTGGGTAACGCCCACCCGGGGTGACCCGCGGGACAGTGCCACAGAAAACAGACCGCCCACCGCTTCGGCGGCGGGTAAGGGTGAAACGGTGGTGTAAGAGACCACCAGCGACCGGGGTGACTCGGCCGGCTCGGTAAACCCCACCTGGAGCAAGGTCAAGATCGGCGCCCTCGGGCGCCGTGCGCGGATGACTGAGGGCTGCTCGCCCGAGTCCGCGGGTAGACCGCACGAGGCTGTCGGCAACGGCAGTCCTAGATGGATGGCCGCCTCCCCGGGCCGCGCGAGCACCCCGGGAGACAGAACCCGGCGTACAGGCCGACTCTTCCGCCGCCCTAGCTTGACTGAGGCCCCCTGATCTGCGAAGCCGCAGGTCAGGGGGCCTTTGTCGTGGGGCCGCCCCGGTCGCGCGAGCGGCTCGGGAGACAGAACCGGGGGTACAGGCCGACTGTTCCGCTTCCCGCCGTTACGCGGGGCGGGCGCCGACGGCGTCGCGGATCTGGTCGCCGAGGCCGCCGTTGACGCGGGCGCAGTTGGCGCAGCAGAAGAAGCGGCCGGCCACTTCGACGCCGTGGCCGACGATGCGGACCTGGCACTGCTCGCAGCGCGGCGCGAGCTTCTCCATCGCGCACTCGAAGCTGTCGAAGGTGTAGGTGTCGCCGGTGATGGTCTTGATCTCGAAGGCGAGCCAGTAGTCGTTGCCGCAGGTGACGCAGGTGGCCATGGCGGCCGTCTCCTTCCGGTGGGGGCCGGCCGGCCGGGGTGGCCGGGCAGCCGTTCCCAGTGTCGGAGGGCCGTGCGGGGGCGGCCACTCGGCGGCGTCGTCAGGCGGAGCGGCCGGCCAGTTCCTCCAGGGCCCGGACGGCGCGGTCGGCGTCGTCGGCGGTGACGAACAGGTGGTCGTGGTGGAAGCCGGCCACCACGTTGCAGCTGATCCCCTCCTCGGCGAGGCGCCCGGCGACGGCCGCGGTGAGGCCGACGGCCTCCAGGGCGGAGTGGATCTGCAGGGTGATCCAGGCCGCCACGTACTCGTAGCGCAGCCCGAGCGAGTCGGCCTCCTCCTGGGCGACGACGACCGTGACCCCTTCGGGTTCGGCGACGGTCACCACCGGCCGCATGCCCGCGGGCACCTTGGCGGGCAGCGTGCAGTACACGTACCGCCCCGGGTTGAGCAGCGGGCGCATCCCGTGCAGCAGCTTCGCGAGGTCTCGTTCACCGGCCATGCCCGTCACCGTAGCGGCCGGACGGGGCCCGGGCGGCGGGGTGGGGCGCCGGTGCGCCGTTCGTGTCGGAATCCGTTGACGAGCGACAGTCGCCGATATATCGTCGAGCTATCGAGACAGTAACTCGACTGGCTCGGTGAACGAGGAGGTGAGCGCCATGCGCTCAGGAAACCGAGGAAATCCGGGAATGCGGTTCAGCGGCGAGGGTCCGCGCGGTGGCTGGCGCCGCGGGCCGGGGCCGGACTTCGAAGGGCGGGAGTTCGAGGGCCGGGAGGCCTTCGGCGGCTTCGGCCCGCCGCCGTTCGGCGGCGGTGGCCCCGGGCGGCCGATGGGCGGTCCGTTCGGGCACGGCTTCGGCGGGCACGGCGGGCGCCGCGGCGGTCCGCACGGGCGGCGCGGCGGCCGGGCGCGGCGCGGGGACGTCAGGGCCTCGCTGCTGGCGCTGCTCAAGGAGCGGCCGATGCACGGCTACGAGATGATCGCCGAGATCTCCGAGCGGACGGGTGGGGCCTGGCGGCCGAGCCCGGGCTCGATCTACCCCAACCTCCAACTGCTGGAGGAGGAGGGCCTGATCACCGCGGAGGAGGTCGGCGGCAAGCGCCTGGTGTCGCTCACCGAGGCGGGCCGGGCCGAGGCCGAGGCGGGGCCCGCCGAGCCGTGGGCGGAGGCCGGCCGGGAGGTCGACTGGGAGGCCGTCCAGGAGGTCGGCCAGGCGCTGGCCGCGGTCGACCAGGCGATCCGCCAGGTGATGGCGACGGGCACCGAGGCGCAGCGCGCCAAGGGCCTGGCGGTGCTCACCGAGGCGCGCAAGAAGCTCTACCTGATCCTCGCCGAGGAGGACTGACCGGCGTGGGGGGCTGGGCACAGGCGGTGCGGCTGCTCAGGGGTGGACCGTGAACAGGGCCACGCAGGCGAGCAGCAGCACCGCCCAGCCGAACCAGAGCCAGCCGTTCGGGCCGATCACCACGGTGTAGACGCACACCGCCACCAGCAGCGCCCCGGTGACGCCGGCGACCTGCCGGTTGTGGTGCGCGACCGCCTGGGGGCGGCTGCGGGGGTGCCGTGCCGTTCTCGCCATGCCGTCCTCCCGGGGAGGCTGGGGGCGGCGGCCGGCGCGGGCGGCGCGGCCGTCAGCCGGACGCGCGGGCGGTGGCCGCCTCGTCGAACTCGTAGCGCCAGTGCCAGCTGATGCCCCGCACCTGCTTGGACCGGACGTACACCAGTGTGCGCGCGGGGGAGTCGCCGTGCGCGGGGACCGGCACCTTGTAGGTCTTCGGCACGCCGAACATCGGCCCCAGCGGGATGGGGAGGATGCGGCCGTCCAGGGGGCCGCCGACGAATTCGGTGTCCGCGCTCTTCACCCCACCAGGGTCTCACCTCCGCACGGGTGACCGGCGCACACGCCCGGGGCCCGTCCGGCGGATCCTGCCGGGTGCGGGGAGTGTGACCGGAGAGGCACCGCCCCCGGTCATCCGGAGGCCCCGCGCACCCTTATCCTTCCTGTTACGCCCCCGGGGTTCACCCGGGTCAGCGGGCCCCGTACGGGCCGGGCGGGGCGCGGATCCGCGCGCCCTCCGGCCGACCTGGCGCGGACAGCGTGCTGCCGCGACTGCGTACCGTGACCCGGGCGTCGGCCCTCCGGTGACCCCGGTTCCCGGTCGGCAGGGCGTGGACAGCAGGGCCGAGCACCGCCCCGGGAAGCAGCGGGGGGCGCTGTGCGTTGCGTCGGAGTGGTACGTCGAACGCTGTGCCGCACCAGGTACGGCAGTGCGCGGAAGGGGCCCGATGGAAGCCGGCGGCAGGTGGACGACCTGGTGGCAGAAGCGTGAGCGTCAGCGGGCCCGGTCGGGTGACGTGGACGGCCCCGCCGCCCGACTCGATCAGCTGCTCGGCGCGGTGCGCGCCGGATTCCCGCTCGCGCCGGCCGCGCATCCGGCCGGCTACCGCTGTTCCTGCGACCGGGTGGCCTGTCCGGCCCCCGCCCAGCACCCGGTCTCCTTCGCCTGGCAGACCCAGGCCACCACCGATCCCGAGCAGCTCGCCCGCTGGCTCGCCCGCGATCCGCAGACCAACTTCATCACCGCCACCGGGCGCGCCCACGACGTGCTGGACGTCCCGGTCGAGGCCGGCCGGCTGGCCCTGGAACGGCTGACCGAGCGGGGCGTCGAGGGCCCGGTCGCCGCCGTCGGCGAGGACCGCTACCTGTTCTTCACCGCCACCCGGGGCACCCCGCAGGACGAGGACGAGTGGTGGCCGAGCGTCCTCGACTCCACCCCGGACACCATGTCCGAGCACCCCGGCCTGCGCTGGCACTGCCGCGGCTCGTACACCCTGCTGCCGCCGGCCGCGCTGCCGGACGGCTCGCAGGTGCGGTGGCTGCGCGGGCCCGAGCAGCCGCTGCCGGACCCGCTGCGCGTCCTGGACGTGCTCACCGACGCCTGCACCGAGGTGGGCGCCGTCGCCGAGGAGCAGTGGCTCATCGGCTGAACCGGCGCCCCACGGCTCGGCGGCTCGGCGGCTCGGCGGTTTCCAGGGGCCGCCCGGCGCCCGGCCGGGGTCACGGCAGGGTGAGGACCTCCGCGCCGTCCGCCGTGACCACCAGGGTGTGCTCGAACTGGGCGGTGCGCTTGCGGTCCTTGGTGACGACCGTCCAGCCGTCCGGCCAGATCTCGTAGTCGTAGGTGCCCAGGGTGAGCATCGGCTCGATGGTGAAGGTCATCCCCGGCTTGATCACCTCGGTGGCCCGCTCGCTGTCGTAGTGCGGGATGATCAGGCCGGAGTGGAACGACGTGTTGATGCCGTGCCCGGTGAAGTCCCGCACCACGCCGTAGTCGAAGCGCTTGGCGTAGGACTCGATGACCCGCCCGATCACGTTGATCTGACGGCCGGGCTTGACGGCCTTGATCGCCCGGTCGAGGGATTCGCGGGTCCGCTCGACCAGCAGCCGGGACTCCTCGTCGACGTCGCCGACCAGGTAGGTGGCGTTGAGGTCGCCGTGCACCCCGTGGATGTACGCGGTGGCGTCGATGTTGACGATGTCGCCGTCCTGGAGCACGGTCGAGTCCGGGATGCCGTGGCAGATCACCTCGTTGATCGAGGTGCAGACCGACTTGGGGAAGCCGCGGTAGCCGAGGTCGGACGGGTACGCGTCGTGGTCGCACATGTAGGTGTGGGCGACGGCGTCCAGCGCGTCGGTGGTGACGCCGGGGGCGATCAGCTTGGCGGCCTCCGCCATCGCCTGGGCGGCGATCCGGCTCGCGATCCGCATCTTCTCGATCGTCTCGGCGGTCTGCACCTCGGGCCCGGTGTACGGCGTCGGGGCGGGCCGCCCGACGTACTCGGGGCGCGCGATGTGCGCCGGGACCTTGCGGGTGGGGGACTGGATGCCGGGTACGAGAGCCATGGCCGCGAGTCTAACGGCCGCCCCCGGCGCGCCCGGGCGGTGTGCGCGGCGGCCCTGGCCGGGGAATGATCGGTACGACCCCAACGCGTCGACGGGAGGGCACCATGCCCCTGGGATTCCACCGCAAGCCGACCGGAAAGCCCGGCGAGTGGTTCTACTGCATCAAGCACGGCAAGGTCGAGGAGGGGCCGGAGTGCCCCGCCAAGGACCGCCTCGGCCCGTACGACAGCCCGGAGGAGGCCGCGCACGCCCTGCAACTCGCCGACGAGCGCAACCGGGAGTGGCGGCAGGGGGACGAGCGCTGGAACGACACGCCGAAGGACGGCGGCGGCGAGTAGCGGCCGGGGCGGCGTCCGGCTTTCTGCTGTCAAGCCGGCGCCGTCAGCAAGTCGGCGTCAGTCCGTCGCCGCGGCGGCCTCCCGCTCGCCTTGCTGCCCCCGCTCGCGCTGCTGTTCCCGCTCGCGCTCCGCGCGCTCGTGCCCGGCGCGGACGGCGGCGGTGTGCGGGTCGGTGCGGTCGTCGTAGGCGAGCAGCTTGGGCAGCGCGGCGGCCACCACGACGACGGCGGCGACGCAGATCAGACCGCCGCTCCAGACGGCGGCGCGGACGCCGACCAGCCCGGCCATGGTGCCGGCCCGGACCTGGCCGAGCTGGGGGCCGACGGAGTAGCTGAGCAGTTCGACGCCGGCCATCCGGCCGCGCACCTCGTCCGGGATGGACTGGTTCCACATGGTCGAGCGGGCCAGCCCGCTGATCTCGTCGGCGCCGCCGGCCAGCGCCAGGCCGAGCAGCACCAGCCAGATGCTCCCGGACAGGCCGGCCAGGGCCATGGCCGCACCCCAGCCGACGGCGGCGACCACCAGCAGTCGGCCGTGCCGGTGGATCCGGGACGTCCAGCCGCTGGTCGCCCCGACCAGCAGGGCGCCGGCCGCGGAGGCCGCGTACATCGGGCCGAGCGCCCAGTCCGCGCCCAACTCGGAGGCCAGGAAGGGGAAGACGGCCACCGGGAAGGCGAACAGCATCGCGCAGAGGTCGATCGTGTAGGTGCCGAGCAGGTCCTTGCGGCTCCACGCGTACCGGATGCCGGTGAGCACCGCCCGCACCGACGGCCGCTCGGCGCCGGTGGCCGGCGGCACCGCCCGGATCCGGACGAGCAGCAGCAGCGAGGCGGCGAAGGTGAGCACGTCCAGCGCGTACGCCGTCCCCACCCCGGAGAACGCCACCACGACGCCGGCCAGCGCCGGCCCGGCCACCGAAGCGGCGTTGCGGTACAGGGAGTTGAGGGCGAACGCGGCGGTCAGGTGCTGGTGCGGGACGATCCGCGGGGTGAGCGAGTCCAGGGCCGGGCGCTGCAACCCGTCGCAGGCCGCGACCAGCGCGGCGACCAGGTAGATCGGCCAGAGCAGCGGGGACGGCAGCAGCGCGTTGAGCAGCAGCAGGCCGGCGAGCAGGCCCAGCCCGGCCTCGGCGCGCAGCACCAGCTTCCGGCGGTCCAGGGCGTCGGCGAGGGCGCCGCCCCACAGGCCGAAGACGATCAGCGGGACGAGCTCGAAGGCGCCGATCAGGCCGACCGCGAAGGAGGAGCCGGTCAGTTCCTTGATCTGCATCGGTACGGCGACGTAGGTCAGGTAGCTGCCGAAGCTGGTGACGCAGCCGGAGAGCCAGAGGAAGCGGAAGTCGCGGGAGGCGCGCCAGGGCGAGAGGTCGGGCGCGAGCGAGCGCAGCAGCGTGCGAGACCGTCCGGAGGTGCCGGGGGGATGCGGGGGTTCGTCGTCGTTCACGAACCAGCATCCTCGAACGCGGGCCGCCGGGTTCGCAAAGGGTTTTTCAGCCCGGCACACGGCCGTCACGGTCGGCGTCCGGCCGTCACGGCCGGGCCGGGGTGGGCCGGGGTGGGCCGGGCCCGGCCCGGGCTACCAGCGGCTGATCGCGGGCGGTACGGTCAGCCGGCCGGCGAGTTCGGCGAGCCGGTCCAGCGCGGTGCGGCGGCCCGGGGGCCGCCCGGCGGCGGCGCTGACCAGGTGCTGGGCGAGGTCGAAGGGCTCCTCGTCGGCGGTGCCGACGGCGAGCCGCTCGTGCGCGAGCCCGCCGAGGTCGCCCGGCTCGGCGGGGGCGGCGCCGTCCAGTGCGAGCACGGTCGCGCCGTGCCGGCGGGCGTCCTGCACCCGTTCCAGCAGTGTCGGGCCGGCCGCCTCCGGCGCCACCACCAGGACGGTGGCGCCGCGCCCGGCCGCGGTGAGCCGGCGCAGGCCGTGCGCGAGGTGCGTCGGGGCGCCGGCCGGCGGAGCGTGCCGCAGCAGGGTGGGCACCAGTCGGGGGACGGCCGACCAGGCGGCCTCGTCCGCCAGGTGCGCGGCCAGATGCCAGGGCTCGTACGCCTCGGTGCCGACCAGCAGCAGCTCGCCGGCCCCGCGCCGCGACACCGAGCGCCGCAGCGACCCGGCGAAGCCGCCGACCGCCTCCAGCCAGCCGGTGCCCGCCAGGTGCTGCCGGAGTGCCGAAACTCTCACCGCGTCCATGCGGCCCACAATGTCGCGTCCGGCCGGGGGTTTGACAGGATCGGCCCATGACTTCCCTCGATTCAGCGACAAACCCGGCCCACGAACTGCCGGACGTCTCACAGCTGGTGATCGGTGTCCTCGGCGGCACCGGCGACCAGGGGCGCGGCCTGGCCCTGCGACTGGCCAAGTCCGGCCAGCAGGTGATCATCGGCTCGCGCGACGCGGCCCGGGCCGAGGCCTCCGCCGCCGAACTGGGCCGCGGCGTGCGTGGCGCCGACAACGCCACCGCCGCCCGGGAGAGCGACGTGGTGATCGTCGCGGTGCCCTGGGACGGGCACGCCGCGACCCTGACCGCGCTGCGCGAGGAACTGGCCGGCAAGATCGTGGTCGACTGCGTCAACCCGCTCGGCTTCGACAAGCAGGGCGCGTACGCGCTGAAGCCGGAGGAGGGCAGCGCCGCCCAGCAGGCCGCCGCGCTGCTGCCGGACTCCCGGGTCACCGCCGCCTTCCACCACCTCTCGGCGGTGCTGCTCCAGGACGAGTCGGTGGAGCAGATCGACACCGACGTCATGGTGCTCGGCGAGGAGCGGGCCGCCACCGACATCGTGCAGGCGCTGGCCGGCCGGATCCCCGGCATGCGGGGGATCTTCGCGGGCCGACTGCGCAACGCGCACCAGGTGGAGTCGCTGGTGGCCAACCTGATCTCGGTCAACCGCCGCTACAAGGCCCACGCGGGCCTGCGGGTGACGGACGTCTGAGACCGGACCGTCTGAGATCGGACGGTCCGGGAGCGAACGGTCTGGGACCGGACCGTTCGGGACCGGCCGCTCCGAGATCCGGTCGAGCCGTGTCGGCCTCACCCCTGGACCAGTTCCGGAGGTGAGGTCGGCGACAATGGGTGCGGCCGCAACCCGGCCGACCGCACCCGGCCCTAGGAGCCTCCCGCCATGCCCCGCACGTCCCTCTTCGCCCTGATCGTCGTCGTCCTCGCGCTGGCGGCCGCCGTGGTCTCGCTGACCCAGGGCTTCTGGCTGGGCCTGATCTGGCTCCCGATGGCCGGCGTGGCGAGCAACGTGCTCTGGATGAACCGCCGCCGCGCGAAGATCGCCGAGGCCACGGCCGCCGCTGCGGCAGCCGAGCAGGGCTAGTCGGCTAGTTCTTCCAGAAGCTGAACAGGTACCGGCCGAGCGTCGCGTAGTCCTGGTCCACGCCGAACAGGCTCATCAGGTCGTGGATGACCCCGAAGAAGAACGAGTTCACCTCGGGCTGCCACAGCAGCGCGAACACGGCCAGCAGCCCGTACGGCGCGAACGGCTCGACCGCGCGCCGGGTCTTGTAGGACAGCCAGGGCTCGACGATCCCGTAGCCGTCCAGGCCGGGCACCGGCAGCAGGTTCAGCAGGGCGGCGCTGAGCTGGAGCAGGCCGAGGAAGCCGAGCGCGGCCGCGAACGGCGAGACGTTCAGCTCGTAGCCGTTCCAGACCGCGTGCACCGCCGGGTCGTCCAGCCAGCCGGCGCCGATCGGGACCAGCAGCAGGGCCGCGCACACCACGTTCACCAGCGGCCCGGCCGCCGAGATCAGGCTGTGCTTGAGCCGGCCCTGGATCCGGTCCCGCTCGATCCAGACCGAGCCGCCGGGCAGGCCGATGCCGCCCATGATCACGAACACGATCGGCAGCACGAAGCTGAGCAGCACGTTGGTGTACTTCAGCGGGTTGAGCGTGAGGTAGCCCTTGGCGCCGACGCTGATGTCGCCGCCGTGCAGCGCGGTGCGCGCGTGCGCGTACTCGTGCAGGCACAGCGAGACCATCCAGCCCGCCACCACGAACAGGAACACCCCGAACGAGGCGTTCCCGTAGCCCGAGTACACCGCCCAGCCGGAGGTGGCGAGGACGGCGAGGAGCACCCAGAACACCGGGCTGATCCGGCGGTCCTCGCTGCGTGAGCGCTGCGTGGCGGCGAAGGTCATGGTGTGGGTGCTCCGGGTGTCCGAGGAAAAGCGGGCAGGGGATCGATCATGCCGGGCGGGCCGGTGACCGGACAAGCCGTCCCGGGTGAACGTCCGAGGGCCCCGTCCGGGTTCCGCTGCCGGTGAGGGGCCCCTGGACAATTGTGCGCCCCGAGCGCCGCCCATCGACCAGAATGGACCGGTGTACTACGGCATCCTCGGGACCACGACGGCCCACCACGACGACGGCACCCCGGTGCCGCTAGGCGGCGCCCGGCTGCGGGCACTGCTCACCGCGCTCGCCCTCCGGCAGGGCCGCCCGGTGCCCGCCGACCTGCTGGTGGACGAGGTGTGGGAGGCCGAGCCGCCCCAGGACTCCTCCGCCGCGCTCCAGACCCTGGTCGGCCGGCTGCGCCGGACCGTCGGCCGGGACGAGATCGGCTCCGGCCCGGCCGGGTACTGGCTGACCGACCCGGCCACCGACCTCTCCGAGTTCCAGCGGCTCGGCGCCGAAGGCCGCCGCGCCCTCGACACCGGGGACCACGCGCTCGCCGCCGACCGGCTGCGCGCCGCCCTGGCGCTGTGGCGCGGCCCCGCCCTGGCCGACCTGCCGGACCGCAGCGGCCCGGCCGCCCGGCTGGAGACCCAGCGCGAGGAGGCCCGCCGCCACCGGATCACCGCCGAGCTCGGGCTCGGCCGGGCCGCCGAACTGGTCGCCGAGCTCACCGAGCTCTGCGAACGGCAGCCGCTGGACGAGCCGTTGCAGCAGCTGATGATCCGGGCGCTGCACGAGAGCGGCCGCACCGCCGAGGCGCTGCGCCACTACGAACGGACCAGGCGCGCCCTCGCCGACGAGCTCGGCGTCGACCCGGGGCGCCAACTCCAGGCCCTGTACGCCACGTTGCTGACCCCGGCCGAGGTCGAACCGGCCCCCGCGCCGACCGCGCCCGCGACCGTGCCCGCGCCGGAGCCCATACCGGCCCCGCCGGCCGCCGAACGGTCCGGGGCGCTCCAGCCCCCGCGCGTCGGCGGAAACCTGCGCGGCCGGCTGACCAGCTTCGTCGGCCGCGAGGGCGATCTCGCCGCGCTGCGCGGAACGTTGACGAACAGTCGGCTGATCACCCTGACCGGCCCCGGCGGCTCCGGCAAGACCAGGCTCTCGATCGAGGCAGGCCGCGCCGAGCAGTCCGCCGGGCACTGGCCGGACGGCGTCTGGGTGGCCGAACTCGCCCCGCTGGAGAGCCCGGACGCGGTGCCCGCCGCCGTCGTCTCCGCACTCGGCCTGCGCGAGATCGTGCTGCACAGCGGCGGCATGGTCGCCGAGGTGATCGAGAAGCGCGCCGAGGACCCGGTCCGCCGGCTGGTCGAGCACTGCGGCCACCGCCGGATGCTGCTCGTGCTGGACAACTGCGAGCACCTGATCCAGGCCGCCGCCGACCTCGCCGACGTCCTGCTCGCCGAGTGCCCCGAACTGACCGTGCTCGCCACCAGCCGGGAGCCGCTCGGCGTGCCCGGCGAGACCGTGCTGCCGGTCGAGCCGCTGCCCGACCCGGTGGCGCTGCGCCTGCTCACCGAGCGCGCCACCGCCGCCCGCCCCGGCTTCGACCCGGACACCGACCCGGCGGCCTGCGCCGAGATCTGCCGCCGCCTGGACGGCCTGCCGCTGGCCATCGAACTCGCCGCCGCCCGGCTGCGGGTGATGACGGCGCGCCAGATCGCCGACCGCCTGGACGGCCGGTTCGCCCTGCTCACCGCGGGCAGCCGCACCCTGCTGCCGCGCCAGCAGACCCTGCGCGCGGTGGTCGACTGGAGCTGGGACCTGCTGGGCAAGCGCGAACGGGCGGTGCTGCGCCGGCTCTCGGTGTTCGCCGGCGGCTGGCAGCTGGAGGACGCCGAGGCGATCTGCGCCGACGGCACCGAGGTGGTCGGCGGGGAGGTCGCCGACCTGCTGCTGTCGCTGGTCGACAAGTCCCTGCTGGTCGCCGACCTGGACGACGGCAGCCTGCCGCGCTACCGGATGCTGGAGACCATCCACGAGTACGCGACCGAGCGCCTCGCCGAGTCCGAGGAGGAGCGCGACGCGACCGGGGCCCGCCACCTGGCGCACTTCCGGAGCGTCGTCGCCACCGCCTTCCTGAACATGCACGGCCCCCAGCAGCTGCACTGGCTGACGGTGCTGGAGCGCGAGCTGGACAACGTCCGGGCCGCGCTGAGGCGCGCCATCGACCTCGCGGACGAGGAGCAGTCGCTGGTCCTCACCCTCGGCATGAGCTGGTACTGGTCGCTGCGCGGCTACAGCATGGAGGCCCGCGGCTGGTACGACGCCGTCGCGGCGCTCGGGCCGGATCCGTTCGGCCCGCAGCCGCCCGTACCGCTGGAGCGGGACGTGCTCTCCTACGGCCTGCCGATGCCCGAAGGGGTCGTCGAGGAGGCCCGCCGACTGCTCGCGATGTACCGGCTGATGGGCATGTTCGAGGGGAACCTGGACGTGCTCGGCAACCCGGTGGCGATCGCCGTCGCGGAGCAGCTGCTGGACGTCTACACCCCGGAGCTGCCGCAGGCCTACCGGTTCCCGGGCCTGATACGGGTGTTCGGGGCGTTCCTGGCCGGCCGGCTGGAGCTGATGAAGAGCCTGCTGGACGACGCCGTCCGCGGCTGCGAGGAGCACGGCGGGCCGAACGACCTCGCGTTCATCCTGCAGCTCCGGGCCAAGATGCTGAACGACTGGCCGGGCGGGGCCGACCAGGGAATCCTGGACGGCGCGCGCTCCCTGGAGCTGTACGAGCGGGCCGGCAACCTCTGGGGGGTCTCCCAGGCGCTGGCGGCCCAGGGCGAGTCGCTGGCCAACCGGGGCGATCCGGCGGCCGCCGCCGCAGCGTACGAGCGGGCGATCGAGCTGGCCGAGGAGCTGGGGACACCGCACGAGGTGCCGATGCTGCGGGTGAACCTCGGCTCCGCCCTGCTGGAGCAGGACATGGAGCACGGCGAGCGGATCATCCGGGAGGCGCTGGCCGGGCTGGACTCCCACAGCGCGGACCACTCCTCCACCGGCGCGCTGCTGTTCGGCGGCCTCACGCTCTGCGGCGTCCACATGCTGCGCGGCGAGCACGAGCAGGCGCTGGCCGAGCTGGACCGGATGGAGGCGACCAGCGTCGGCAGCTTCGCCCCCGGGATCGTGACCGGGATGCTGACCACCACCCGGGGCTGGATCACCGCCCGGGCGGGCCGGCCGGACGAGGGGCTCGCGGCGCTGCGCGAGGGGCGGACGCTGCTCCGTCAGACGGCGAGCACCAGTGGCTTCGGCGAGCAGATGACGGTCATGGTGGTGCCCGCGGTGGTGGGCGTGCTGCGTTCCTTCGCCGAGCGCGACGGCGACCTGGAGCGGGCCCGGCAGGCCACCGTGCTGCACGGGGCGCACCACGTGCTGAACGGCCCGAAGGGCGGCTACCTGGACCGCGTCGAGCGCGGCCGGGCGGCGGCCTCCCTGCGGGCCCTGCTGGGCGACGCCGCGTTCGAGGCCGCCCACGCCGCCGGCGAGGGCCTGACCCCGGAACAGATCCGGGAGCGGATGTACGAGTGGATCGGCTGACCGGCGTCCGTCCCTGGTCACCGGTCAGCCGACACGAGTGGATCGGCTGACCGACGCCCGTCCCTGGTCACCGGTCAGCCGTTCCGCCGGCCGGCCCCGTCCCCTGGTGCCGGCCGGTCGCCCCCCGGCCCTCCCCCGCGGAGGGCCGGCGGCCGTTCTCAGGTCCGCTTGCGGAAGCGGGCGACGGCGAGCGGCGCGAAGATCGCGGTGGTGGCCACCGACCAGATCAGCACGACCATCACCGGGTGGGCCAGCGGCCCCTGGCCGTTGAGCAGGGAGCGGGAGGCGTCGGCGAGCGCCGACAGCGGGTTGACCTTGGTGAAGGCCTGGAGCCAGCCCGGCATGGTGTCGGTCGGCGCGAAGATCGAGCTGCCGAACTGCATCGGCATCAGGACCAGCATGGCCACGCCCTGGACGGCCTGGGCGCTGCGCAGCGCCATGCCCAGCAGCATCGAGACCCAGACGATCGACATGCCGAACACCAGCGACAGGCCGACCGCGGCCACGACTTCCAGCGGACCGGTCTTCACCTCGAAGCCGATGCACATCGCGAAGCCGATCAGGATCACGAAGGAGAGCAGCGCCCGGCAGGTCTCGGCGGCCATCTTGGAGAGCAGGACGGAGGCCCGGCCGATCGGCAGGGTCCGGAAGCGGTCCATCACGCCGGTCTGGAAGTCGCTGTTCAGACCGGTGCCGACGGCCATCGCGAGGGTGAGGCCGGTCTGCCCGAGCAGGCCGGGGATCATGTACTGCTTGTAGGAGTCCTGGTTGCCGGAGACGGCGCCGCCGAACACGTAGACGAACAGCACGGTGAAGATGACCGGCATCAGCACGGCGTCGAACATCGACTCCGGGTCGGCCTTGATCCGCATCAGGTTGCGCCGGG
This sequence comes from Kitasatospora sp. NPDC058478, assembly GCF_042720345.1. Classification (NCBI taxonomy): domain Bacteria; kingdom Bacillati; phylum Actinomycetota; class Actinomycetes; order Kitasatosporales; family Streptomycetaceae; genus Kitasatospora; species Kitasatospora sp. NPDC058478. The sequence continues at coordinate 77,918 of NZ_JBHXML010000023.1, forward strand.
TCAGCGCGCCGACGTGGCGGAAGGTGCCGGACAGGCCGATCCGGGAGTCCTCCACCCGGGCGGGGGCGATGGTGGCGGTGGTCATGCGACGGGCTCCTTGGCGAGGCTGGGGACGGCGTCCGCGGTGTCGGCGGGCTTGCCGGTGATGGCGAGGAAGACCTCGTCGAGGCTGGGCACCTTGGTGTCGATGCCGGCGATCGCGAAGCCGCGGCCGCCGAGCACCCCGATGACGGTGGTCAGCTGCTCGTCGTCGGTGATCGGCACGGCGAGCAGGCCGGTGTCGGTGGAGACGGTGGCGCTGGTGATGCCGCGGTCGTGCAGGCAGCGGGCCATCTCGGGCAGCTCGGCCGGGTGGGCGGCGCGGATCTGGAGGGTCTGGCCGCCGACCTTGGCCTTGAGCTCGGCCACGCCGCCGTTGGCGATCACCCGGCCGCGGTCGATGACGGTCAGCTCGTCGGCGAGCTGCTCCGCCTCCTCCATGTACTGGGTGGTGAGCAGCACGGTGCTGCCCTCGGCGACCATCCGCTGGACCTCGTCCCAGACCTCGTTGCGGGTGCGCGGGTCGAGGCCGGTGGTGGGTTCGTCCAGGTAGAGCACCTTGGGGCGGCCGATCATGCTGGCGGCCAGGTCGAGGCGGCGGCGCATGCCGCCGGAGTAGGTCTTGGCGGTCCGCTTGGCGGCCTCGGTGAGTGAGAAGCGCTCCAGCAGTTCGGTGGCCCGGGCCTTGGCCTCGCGGCGGGGGAGGTCGAGCAGCCGGCCGATCAGGTAGAGGTTCTCGTACCCGGAGAGGAGTTCGTCGACGGAGGCGTACTGCCCGGTGAGGCCGATGGTGCGGCGCAGCTGCTTGGGCTGGCGCAGGACGTCGTAGCCGCCGACGAACGCGGTGCCGGCGTCGGGCTTGATCAGGGTGGAGAGGACCCGGACCAGGGTGGTCTTGCCGGCGCCGTTGGGGCCGAGCACGCCGAGCACGGTTCCTTCGCGGACGGTGAGGTCGACCCCGTCGAGGGCCTTGGTGGTGCCGTAGTGCTTGACGATGCCGCGGACTTCGACGGCGTTGCCCGCGGCGGTCCCCCGGTCGTTCGGGGCGGTGGCGATTCGTGTCATGCCCCCAGGCTGTCCGGCCCGGCTGTCAGCGGGCTGTCATGAGGGGGGCGGGTTCGGCGCCGCGCTGTCAGACCGCTGTCACCGGGGGAGCGGGCACGGCAGCGGCCCCGCTCCCCGGGCGGGGGAGCGGGGCCGTCGGGGGCCGTCAGCGGAAGCTGTGCTCCGCCGCCGGGAAGGCGCCGCCGCGGACGTCCTCGGCGAACGCGCGGGCGGCGTCGCCGAGGACGGTCCGCAGGTCGGCGTACTGCTTGACGAACTTGGGCACCCGGCCCGCCGTCATGCCGGCCATGTCGGTCCAGACCAGGACCTGGGCGTCGGTGTCGGGCCCGCCGCCGATGCCGACGGTCGGGATGGTCAGCTGCTCGGTGACCTGGGCGGCCAGCTCGGCCGGCACCGCCTCCAGCACGACCGCGAAGGCGCCCGACTGCTGGACGGCCTTGGCGTCGCGCAGCAGCTGGTGCGCCGCCTCGTCGCCGCGGCCCTGGACGGGGTAGCCGCCGAAGGCGTGCACGGACTGCGGGGTGAGGCCGATGTGCGCCATCACCGGGACGCCGGCCTCGACCAGCAGCTCGATCGAGCGGGCGCTGCGCTCCCCGCCCTCCAGCTTGACCGCGCCGACCCCGGCCTCCTTCATCAGCCGGGCCGCGTTGCGCATGGCCTGCGCGGGGGACTCCTGGTAGGAGCCGAACGGCAGGTCGGCGACGACCATCGCGCGCTTGGTGCCGCGGACGACGGCGGCGGAGAGCATCACCATCTGATCCATGGTCACCGGCACGGTGGTCTCGTAGCCGAGGTGGCAGTTGCCGGCGGAGTCGCCGACCAGCAGGACGGGGATGCCGGCCTCGTCGAACACCCCGGCGGTGAGGGCGTCGTAGGCGGTGAGCATCGACCACTTCTCGCCGCGCTGCTTGGCGGTGGCGAGGTCGCGGACGGTGATGCGGCGGTTGGTGACCCCGCCGTAGAGGGTGGCGGTCGCCGCCTGGTTCTGGGCAGGCGAAGGCGAAGAAGCGTTCATCGAACGGACTCCTGAAGGGTTGTCGTCTCGTGGCGCCGTACGGCGTCCCCGGATCACCTCCATGCTTGCACGCCCCGGCGTGCGCGCAAAGGGGCGTGCAGGCGCGCGGGTGCGATCTGTGGCACACCGGCCGCCGGCCGGCGGGCTTTGCCGCGTTTTTACGAAACGGATTCGTCTCGTATCGAAATGGCCGCTACCCTGGTGCCGGGGGGTTACGAGACGACCATGGCTCGGAATTGCCCGCCAGTGCCACACCACCACGGACGGGAAGACCAATGACCACCGCAGCCGCGCCACCCCGCGTGCCGGAAGCCATCCACCGCCGCCGCTGGGCGATCCTCTGCACCCTGGTGCTCGCCCTGCTCGTCGTCGTCCTCGACAACTCGATCCTCAACGTCGCGATGAAGACCATCGCGACCCCCGCGCCGGTCGGGCTCGGCGCCAGCCAGAGCGACCTGGAGTGGTCGATCAACTCCTACACCCTGGTGTTCGCCGGGCTGCTCTTCACCTCCGGCCTGCTCGGCGACCGCTTCGGCCGCAAGCGCGCGCTGCTCGGCGGCATGGTGGTCTTCGGCATCGCCTCGCTGCTCTCCGCGCTGGCCGCCTCGCCCGGTGAACTCGTCGGCTACCGCGCCCTGATGGGCGTCGGCGCCGCGCTCGCGATGCCCGCCACGCTGGCCATCATCATGAACGTGTTCGAGCGCTCCGAGCAGCCCAAGGCGATCGGCATCTGGGCCGGCGCGGTCGGCCTGGCCATCGCCATCGGCCCGATCACCGGCGGCCTGCTGATCGAGCACTTCTGGTGGGGCTCGGTCTTCCTGGTCAACGTCCCGATCGTGATCGTCGCGGTGATCGCGATGGTCGTCCTGGTGCCCGAGTCCAAGGACCCGAACCCCGGCAAGCTCGACCCGATAGGCGTGCTGCTGTCGATCATCGGCCTGGTCGCGCTGATCTACGGCATCATCAAGGGCGGCGAGCTGGCCGACTTCACTGCCGCCGAGGCCTGGGTGCCGACGCTGATCGGCGTGCTGGCGCTGGCCGCCTTCGTCTGGTTCGAGCGCCGCACCCGCTTCCCCGCGCTGGACGTCACCTGGTTCCGCAACAAGGTGTTCAGCGCCTCCGTCGTGGTCGTCGGCGTGGTCTTCTTCGCGCTGATGGGCGTCTCCTTCTTCGGCGTCTTCTACATCCAGAGCGTGCGCGGCTACAGCGCGCTCCAGGCCGGCCTGCTGATGCTGCCGCTGGCCGTCGCCCAACTGCTGTTCGCGCCGCGGGCCCGGCTGGTGGTCGACCGCTTCGGCGTCGCCGCCACCGCCGCCGTCGGCATGCTGCTGATCGCGGTCGGCTTCGTCGGCTACACCCTGCTGGGCGTCGACACGCCGATCTGGGTGCTGATCGTGCTCGGCCTGCTGATGGGCACCGGCATGGCGCACGTCATGCCGCCGGTCACCGTCGCGATCATGGCCTCGCTGCCCCGCGAGAAGGCCGGCGCGGGCTCGGCCGTCAACAACACCTTCCGCCAGGTCGGCGGCTCGCTCGGCGTCGCCGTGCTCGGTGCGGTGCTCTCCACCGTCTACCGCGACGGCATGGCCGACACGCTCAACCAGCTGCCCGACGACCTGCGCGGCAAGGCCGGCGAGTCGCTGGAGGCCACCCTGGCCATCGCCGAGCGGATGGGCCCCAAGGGCGCCGCGCTGATCGGCCCGGCCGACGACGCCTTCGTCAGCGCCATGCACGTGGTGGCCTCGCTCTCCGCGGGCATCACGGTGGTCGGCGCGCTGATCGCCTGGTTCCTGCTGCCGCGCCGGTCGGCCGCCCCCGGCGGCCCGGCCGGGAAGGCCGCCGAGCAGCCCGACCAGAGCCGCAAGGCCGTGGCCGCGGACGCCTGACCCGCGATCGCACTGAGCGACAATGGCCCTGTCACCCGGGTGGATCCCCGGGCGGCAGGGCCGAGGTCCAGGACGGCGGCCGCCACCCGGCCCGGTCCACGGACCACCATCGGAACCCGGTCCACGGACCACCATCGGAAACGGAACGGCGCTCGTGCGCCACGCGGACAGCGAGGGAGTACAGCGGGGATGAAGACGGACACCCCGGCCGCCGGGGCCGGACAGCCCTGCGCCGCCGTACGCCGCGGCCGCCCGCGCAGCGAGGCCGCCGAGCAGGCCATCTTCGCCGCCGTCGAGGACCTGATGGCCGGCGGCACCGCGCTGTCCGAGCTCACCATCGAGGGCATCGCCGCCGCGGCCGGCGTCGGCAAGGCCACCATCTACCGGCGCTGGCCCAACAAGGAGGCCCTGCTGGTCGACGTGGTCAGCCGGCTGGAAGTCCCGATGCCCGCGCCGACCGACGGCACCGCCCGGGACCACCTGATCGAGATGGTCGACTACATGCGCCGGCGCGGCCTCGCCAAGCGCTCCCGCTGGGTGCTCAAGGCCGCCCTCGGCCAGATGCAGAGCCTGCCCGACCTGTACAGCGCGTACCGCGACCGGGTGATCAAGCCCCGCAGGGAGGCGGGGCTCGCACTGATCCGCCGCGCCATGGACGAGGGCGTGCTGCGGACCGACCTCGACGTCGAGCTCCTCGGCGACATGCTGATGGGCCCGATCCTGTACCGCAGCATCCTCTGGGACGACTCCGACCTGGAGGACCCGGACCTGGCCCGCCGGATGGTCGACTCGCTGCTCGAAGGCCTGGCGCCGCACGCGGCCTCCGGCTCCCGCGGCTGAACGCGCTCCCGCGCCCCGGACCCCGCGCCCCGGTCCCGTACCCGCAGCGACCTGCACCGACCTGTGTCCGACCCGCGCCCGGCGTGGCCTGGCTCACCAAACCGGGCCACGCCGGAACCCGCTCCGACGGCCCCGCGTCTGTCCCGGCATAGGCTGAGCCGGGTATCCGATCAAACCGGCACCAGTCCGGCACCCGCCCGTACCGCACGGGCCGGACACCGGACCGGCGACGGCACGAACAACGGGAGCCACGGATGACGCAGGCGGACAGGACCGACCGGAGCACGGCCGGCCCCTGGGACGAGGCGGGCGCCCCGGCCCCCGCGGGCGGTCCCGGAGGATTCCTGGGCCTGCGGCACTGGGGCCGGGACGGCCGCGGCGCCACCACCTGGCGGCGCGGCCTGGTCGTCGCGGTGCTGGCCGTGCTCGCCGCCCTGCTGATGGCCCTCCACGCCGACGTCCCCAACAGCGCCGGCAACCTCGGCAGCCTGCTGGAGACCTTCCTGCCCTGGATCGGCCTGGCCGTCCCGGTGCTGCTGGCCCCCGCGCTGCTGCGCCGCTCCGCCACCGCGCTGATCGCGCTGCTGCTGCCCGTCGCGATCTGGCTCAACCTGTTCGGCGGCCTGCTCAGCGACAAGAGCGGCGGCACCGGCGACTGGACGGTGGTCAGCCACAACGTCGCCGCCGCCAACCCCGACGTGCCGGGCACCGTCCGCGGCCTGGTGGCCTCCGGCGCCCAGATCGTCGCCCTCCAGGAACTGGCCGGCAAGCCGCTGCGCGACTACGAGAGCGGGCTCGCCGAGGCGTACCCGTACCACGAGGTGGAAGGGACGGTCGGCCTCTGGTCGAAGTACCCGATCAGCGGAGTCTCGCCGGTGGACCTCAAGATGGGCTGGACCAGGGCGTTCCGGGCCCAGGTCGCCACCCCGCAGGGCCCGGTCGCGGTGTACGTCGCGCACCTGCCGTCGGTGCGGCTGAAGGCCGAGGGCGGCTTCACCGTCGACCAGCGGGACGTCAGCGCGCAGGCGCTCGGCGACGCGATCCAGGCCGAGCCGGTGAAGAAGGTCCTGCTGCTCGGCGACCTCAACGGCACCATGAACGACCGCAGCCTGGCGCCGGTCACCTCGCAGATGCGCTCGGCCCAGGGCGCCGCCGGGGACGGCTTCGGCTTCAGCTGGCCGGCGTCCTTCCCGATGGCCCGGATCGACCAGATCATGAGCAAGGGCGGCCTCGCGCCGGTCGACTCCCGCACCCTGCCCCGGGACGGCAGCGACCACCTCGCGGTGGCCGCCACCTACCGGTTCGGCTAGGTCCTGGCTCAGCCCCGCCGCCAGCGGTTGGTGATCGGCAGGCGGCGGTCCCGGCCGAAGTTCTTGACCGAGATCTTGGGGCCCGGCGGGTACTGCCGCCGCTTGTACTCGGCCGTGTCGACCAGCCGGACCACCCGGTCCACCACGGCCGGGTCGAAGCCGGCCGCGACGATCGCGTCCCGCCCCTCGTCGCCCTCGATGTAGCGGGCCAGCACGCTGTCCAGCAGGTCGTAGTCGGGCAGCGAGTCGCTGTCCTTCTGGTCCGGCCGCAGCTCGGCGGACGGCGGCTTGGAGATGGTGTTCTCCGGGATCGGCGGCACCTCGCCGCGCCGCCCGGCCTCCTCGTTGCGCCAGTGGGCCAGCCGGAAGACCAGCGACTTGTAGACGTCCTTGATCGGCCCGAACGCGCCCACCGAGTCGCCGTACAGGGTCGAGTAGCCGACGGCCAGCTCGCTCTTGTTGCCGGGCGCGAGCACGATGTGCCCCTCCTGGTTGGAGATCGCCATCAGCAGGGTGCCGCGCAGCCGGGACTGCAGGTTCTCCTCGGCCAGGCCGGTCAGCTCGGTCGCGCCCAGGTAGGCGTCGAACATCGGGGCGATGGAGACGGTGCGGTAGTGCAGCCCGGTCCGGCGGGCCAGCTCGGCCGCGTCGTCCCGGGAGTGCTGCGAGGAGTAGCGGCTGGGCATCGAGACGCAGTACACGTTCTCGGCGCCGATCGCGTCCACCGCGATGGCCGCCACCAGCGCCGAGTCGATGCCGCCGGAGAGGCCGATCAGCACCGAACGGAAGCCGTTCTTGGTGACGTACGCCCGGGTGCCGGAGACCAGCGCGGCCCAGATCTCCGCCTCGTCGGACAGCCGCGGCGCCACCTCGGGGGCCGGGGCGTGCGCGGGCGCGGCCTGCGGCTCGCCGCCCAGGTCGGTGCGGACGAGGTGCAGCCCGTCGCTCAGCAGCAGGCCGTCGGTGTGGTCGTCGCCGGCGGCCGGCAGGTCGAGGTCCAGCACCAGCAGGTGCTCCTCGAACTGCGGGGAGCGGGCCAGCACCTCGCCGTCCGCGCCGACCACGATCGAGTCGCCGTCGAAGACCAGCTCGTCCTGGCCGCCGACCATGTTGACGTAGGCCAGTGGGCAGCCCGCCTCGGCGGCCCGGCGCCGGACCAGCTCCAGCCGCTGGTCGTCCTTGTTCCGCTCGTACGGCGAGCCGTTGACCACCAGCAGCAGCCCGGCCCCGGCCTCGCGGGCCGCGGTGACCCGGCCGCCGTCCTGCCAGATGTCCTCGCAGATGGCCAGCGCGACGTCCACTCCGTGCAGCCGCAGCACCGGCAGCTGCTCGCCCGGGACGAACCAGCGGTACTCGTCGAACACGCCGTAGTTGGGCAGGTGGTGCTTGGCGAAGCGGGTCACCACCTCGCCCCGGTGCAGCACGGCGGCGCAGTTCTGCGGGGAGCCGGCCGGGCGGCCGAACCTCGGCGAGGCGTGCTCGGAGCGTCCGAGGTAGCCGACCACCACCGGCACCTCGCCCAGCCCGTCGGCGGCCAGCCGCCCGGCCAGCTCGACCAGCGCGCCCCGGGACGCCTCGACGAAGGAACTGCGCAGGGCGAGGTCCTCGACGGGGTAGCCGGTCAGGGCCATCTCGGGGAAGGCGACCAGCTGGGCGCCGGCCTCCACGGCCTGCCTGGTCCAGCGCACCACCTCATCGCTGTTGCGGGCGATGTCACCGACCCAGGGGTCGATCTGGCTCAGGGCGAGACGGAGATTGGGCATGCCCCCGAGTGTAATCGTCGAACTGACGCAATGTGCTGTCCGGGGGGTCGGACCAGGGTCCGGACTGCCGTCCCGCGCGGTGATCGGCCATGATGGGGGCAGCCGCGTCCGGGGGTCTTCCGGGCGTAACACGAGCGTAAAGAGCAGAGGTGAGACTGTCCCCATGGGCAAGCAGCAGCAGTTCGTGCTTCGGACGCTTGAGGAGCGTGACATCCGGTTCGTCCGGCTGTGGTTCACCGACGTGCTCGGGTTCCTGAAGTCGGTCGCGGTGGCTCCGGCCGAACTGGAGCAGGCCTTCGAGGAGGGCATCGGCTTCGACGGCTCGGCGATCGAGGGCTTCGCCCGGGTCTACGAGTCCGACATGATCGCCAAGCCGGACCCGACCACCTTCCAGATCCTGCCGTGGCGCTCGGAGACCCCCGGCACCGCCCGGATGTTCTGCGACATCCTGATGCCCGACGGCTCGCCGTCCTACGCCGACCCCCGGTTCGTGCTCAAGCGCACCCTGGAGAAGGCCTCCGCCCAGGGCTTCACCTTCTACACCCACCCCGAGATCGAGTTCTTCCTGCTGAAGAACCTGCCCGGCGACGGCACCCCGCCGATCCCCGCCGACCAGTCCGGTTACTTCGACCACACCCCGCGCGGGGTCGGCCACGACTTCCGTCGACAGGCCATCACCATGCTGGAGTCGATGGGCATCTCGGTGGAGTTCTCCCACCACGAGGGCGCCCCCGGCCAGCAGGAGATCGACCTGCGCTACGCCGACGCGCTGTCCACCGCCGACAACATCATGACCTTCCGTCTGGTCATGAAGGAGGTCGCGCTGGAGCAGGGCGTGCACGCCAGCTTCATGCCCAAGCCGTTCTCCGACCACCCCGGCTCGGGCATGCACACCCACCTGTCGCTGTTCGAGGGCGACCGCAACGCCTTCCACGAGACCGGCGCCGAGTACCAGCTCTCCAAGGTCGGCCGTTCCTTCATCGCCGGCCTGCTCAAGCACGCCGCCGAGACCGCCGCCGTCACCAACCAGTGGGTGAACTCCTACAAGCGGATCTGGGGCGGCTCCCAGCGCACCGCCGGGGCCGGCGGCGAGGCCCCGTCCTACATCTGCTGGGGCCACAACAACCGCTCGGCGCTGATCCGGGTGCCGATGTACAAGCCCGGCAAGCAGGGCTCCACCCGGATCGAGGTCCGCTCCCTGGACACCGGCTGCAACCCGTACCTCGCCTACGCCGTCACCCTCGCGGCCGGCCTCAAGGGCATCGAGGAGGGCTACGAGCTCCCGCCGGGCGCCGACGACGACGTCTGGGCGCTGACCGACTCCGAGCGCCGCGCCCTCGGCATCCAGCCGATGCCGCAGAACCTCGGCGAGGCGATCGACCTGATGCAGCGCAGCGAGCTCGTCGCCGAGACCCTCGGCGAGCACGTCTTCGACTTCTTCCTGCGCAACAAGCGGCAGGAGTGGGAGGAGTACCGCTCCGAGGTGACACCGTTCGAGCTGCGCAAGAACCTCCAGGTGCTCTGAGCGCCTGAGCGGCTCAAACACCTTCGGGCCCGCTGTCGTTCGATCGGATGACAGCGGGCCGTCCGCTCGGGTGGATCGTTTCCCCAATGGCGGTATGTGAAGATCCTGTGACGGACGGTTGTGGTCCGATGGGCGTGCTCGTCCGTTCCGTCCCGAGAGGATCCCATGCCCTCCTCCGCTGTCAGCCGCGCCGCCGCGGCCCGTCTGCTCGCCCGCCGGACCGTCGTCGCGGGCGCCGCCCTCGCCGCCGTCGCGAGCCAGCTGCTGGCCACCCCGATCGCCGACGCCCGTGGCTCCGGCTCCGGCTCGTCGAACCCGCACCCGCGCGCCGAGACCATCTCCGAGAACCCGCTGCCGTTCACCACCCGCTTCCAGGGCGACTTCCACGGCTCCGTCACCAGGATCAGCAACTCGCTGATGACCTGTGACGAGACCAAGGCACCCCTCGACCCGGAGCAGCCGCCCTGCGAGGACGCCCGCAAGGGCCTCGGCAGCATGCCGATCAACAACAAGTACGAGATGAAGTACATCAACATCGACCCGGGCTCCATCGGCCCGCTCGGTGACCCGATCTACTCCGCCAGCTCCGCCGACCTCGGCCTGATCGACGGCTCCAAGGTCAAGTACGCCCGGCTGTACTGGGGCGGCACCCGCGGCATCGGCGACACCGTGCTGCCGGAGAACCAGATCGACGAGGTGTACCTCAAGGTCCCGGGCGAGAAGCAGTACCGGGACATCGCCAACGACCAGCCGTCCATCGGCTACATCACCACCGACGTGGAGAGCAGCTACCAGGCCTCCGCCGACATCACCGACCTGGTCAGGAACGCCGGCAACGGCACCTACACCGTCGCCAACATGGACTCGGTGGTGAAGCCGCACAGCTGGGGCGGCTGGACGATCGTCGTCGCGTACGAGAACGACTGCAAGCCGATGCGGCACATCCACCTGTGGGACGGCTTCCAGGTCGAGCTGCCGGACAGCCCGACGCGGCAGATCAAGCTCGCGGGGCTGCAGACGCCGCAGAGCGGTCAGCTCCACGGCAAGCTCGGCTGGGTGGTCTACGACGGCGACCTCAAGTGGACCGGCGACACCCTGTCGGTCAAGTCCACCAACGGGCCCGAGACGCTGTTCTCCGACATCAACCACGCGCCGAACGACGCCTTCAACTCCACCATCGAGGAGTTGACCCCGGAGGACCAGTTCGTCCGCAACCCGTACAACCGCAACAACTTCGGCTACGACTCCAACCGCTGGGACATCTCGCCGTACCTGCGCAACGGGGACACCGACCTCACCGCCACCTTCAACACCCAGAAGGACGGCTACGACATCGGCGTCTTCTACGCCTACGTCAACCTGGACGGCTCCACCGACGCCTGACCGGCCGCCGCCCGGCGCCGCTGCCGCCCCACCCGCACCGCGCGGGCCGGCAGCGGCGCCGCCGCGTTCCCGCCGGGCCGGCGCGGCGAGCCGCGCAGCAGCCGCTCGCACGGCCGCTCCACCCAGCGGTACAGGCCCGCCGCCACCGCCAGCGACCCCCCGGCCAGCAGCAGCCAGACCCCGAGCGCCGCCGCCCCGGGCGCCGGGCGGCCCAACTCGGCGAGCCAGCAGCGGATGCCGATCTCGTGCACCAGGTACCAGGCGTAGGACCACTCGCCGAGCCGCACCGCCGTCCGCCCGGCCAGACCCCGTCCGACCGGACCCTGTCCTCCTGGCGGCCGGGGCGCCGCACCGGCCGCGTCCCGCTGGGCCGCCGCCACCAGCAGCGCCGCGAACAGCGCCGCCGGCACCAGCTGGGAGGCGCTGTAAGGGCCCCACCACAGCGCGTCCGGGACGGCCGCGTGCCAGGGCGCCAGCAGCAGGTGCCAGCCCGCCACCGCCGCGGCCGCCGCGCCGAGCCGCACCCGGGGGACCATCCCGTGCCGCACCGCCAGCCCGACCGCCACCCCGAGCACGAACTGCGGGGTACGGGCCAGCGGCAGGTAGTCCAGCAGCCAGCCGCGCACCGTCGGATCGGCCGGCAGCAGCGGGCCCGCCGCCCACAGCGCCGGGCCGAGCGCCGCGCACACCGCCGCCACCGGCAGCCAGGCCCGGCGGCGCGGCGCCAGCAACCGCAGCAGCAGCGGGAACAGCAGGTAGAACCAGGCCTCGGCGCCCAGCGACCAGGACGCCGGATTGCCGCCGTACACCGTCGCCTGCGCCCACGGATGCACCAGCAGCAGCGACCAGAGCGTGGCCGCCACCGGCAGCGCCGTGCCGATCGCGGCGTCCGCGCCCAGCGACAGCACGGTGCTCAGCACGTGCAGCGGCCAGATCCGGGCGAACCGGCGGCGGGCGAACGCCCCGGCGGGGACGGGCGAGCCGCCGTACGTCCAGGCCAGGACGAAACCGGACAGGACGAAGAAGAACGTCACCCCCGAACGCCCGTACCAGGCGAGCGGGTCGAGCACCGGCAGCCCGCCGACCTTGCGGGACAGGTGGTAGAGCACCACCAGCAGGGCCGCCCAGAAGCGCAGCCCGGTGAGCGAGGGCAGGCGGCTGGGCATCGGCGCTCCGGAACGGGATGGGACGGGGGTGGCACGGGATGGGACGGGGTGGCACGGTCTGCGCGGGGAGAACGAGCGCGGCGGGCCCGAGGTCACGGACGGACGGCGCGGCGCGCGGCGGCGGGCCGTCCGGCGGTCGTGTCCGGCGCCGGGCCGTCAGGGCGCGTAACCTGCTGGGGCGGACGGATGGAGGGGCCATGGCGGTGGACGAACAGCGGGCCGGGAGCCGGGTCAGCCGGCCGGAGATCAGACTGGTCAGGCGCGGGTTCACCGACCCGGCGCAGGCGGTGCGGCTGCTGGCGGGCCCCGGCCTGGAAGGCCTGGCCGACGACCCCGTGCTGCTGGACGCGCTCGGCGCCACCGCCGACCCCGACCTCGCCCTGCTCGGCCTGGCCCGGCTGCTGGAGGCCGCCGACCAGGCCGAACGGCACACCCTGCGCGACACCCTCACCACCTCCAAGCCGCTGCGCGACCGGCTGCTCGGCGTGCTCGGCGTCTCCACCGCGCTCGCCGATCACCTGGCCCGGCACCCGCACGACTGGCACATGCTGGTCACCTTCGAGCTGCGCGACATGCACCCCGGCCCGGAGGACTTCCGCCGCGCGCTCGCCGAGGGCGTCCGGCGCGGCCGGGAGGGCGGCCGCAGCCCGGCGGACGCGCTGCGCGTCGCCTACCGCCGCTGCCTGCTCGCCATCGCCGCCCGCGACCTCACCGGCACCACCGACCTCGCGCAGACCGCCGCCGAACTCGCCGACCTGGCCGGCGCCACCCTGCAGACCGCCCTGGACCTCGCCGCCGAGCAGGACCAGGACGCCGCCCGGGCCTGCCGGCTCGCCGTGATCGGCATGGGCAAGTGCGGCGGCCGCGAACTCAACTACGTCTCCGACGTGGACGTCATCTTCGTCGCCGAGCCGCGCGAGGGCGTGGACGAGCACGAGGCCGTCAAGGCCGCCACCAGGCTCGCCGCCGCCCTCACCCGGCTCTGCGCGGACACCACCGGCGAGGGCACCATCTGGCCGGTGGACGCCAACCTGCGCCCCGAGGGCCGCAACGGCCCGCTGGTGCGCACCCTGGCCAGCCACCTCGCCTACTACCAGCGCTGGGCCAAGACCTGGGAGTTCCAGGCGCTGCTCAAGGCCCGCCCGGTCGCCGGGGACGCCGAACTCGGCGCCGCCTACCTGGAGTCGCTGGCCCCGATGGTCTGGCAGGCCGCCGCCCGGGACAACTTCGTCACCGACGTGCAGCAGATGCGCCGCCGGGTCATCGACTCGATCCCCGCCACCGAACTGGACCGCCAGCTCAAGCTCGGCCCCGGTGGGCTGCGCGACGTCGAGTTCTCCGTCCAACTGCTCCAGCTGGTGCACGGCCGCACCGATCCGGCGCTGCGCAGCGGCAACACCCTGGAGGCGCTGGCCGCGCTCTCCCGCGGCGGGTACGTCGGCCGGGCGGACGCCGTCTCGCTGGACACCGCCTACCGCTTCCTGCGCTCCCTGGAGCACCGGATCCAGCTCTACCGGCTGCGCCGCACCCACCTGATGCCCACCGGCGCGGAGGACCTGCGCCGGCTGGCCCGCTCGCTGGCCGCGCTGATCAACGACGACACCCGCTCCGACCCGGTGGCCGCGCTGCAGCGCGAGTGGAAGCGGCACGCGGTGGAGGTCCGGCGGCTGCACGAGAAGCTGTTCTACCGGCCACTGCTCGACGCCGTCGCCGAACTGCCGCCGGGCGCGGCCGGGTTGACCCCGGACGCGGCCCGGGCCCGGCTGGAGGCGCTGGGCTACGCGGACCCGGCCGCCGCGCTGCGCCACCTCAGTGCGCTCGCCTCCGGGGTGAGCCGCAAGGCCGCGATCCAGCGCACCCTGCTGCCGGTGCTGCTCGGCTGGTTCGCCGACTCGGCCGATCCGGACGCCGGGCTGCTCAACTTCCGCCAGGTCTCCGACGCGCTCGGCCGCACCCCCTGGTACCTGCGGCTGCTGCGCGACGAGAGCGCCGCCGCCGAGCAGCTGGCCCGGGTGCTGTCGGCCGGCCGGCTCGCCCCCGACCTGCTGCTGCGCGCCCCCGAGGCGGTCGCCATGCTGGGCGACCCGCAGGGCCTGGCGCCGCGCGGCCGGGCCGCCCTGGAGCAGGAGATACTGGCCGCCGTCGGCCGGGCCGGATCCACCGCCGCGGCCGTCGCCGCCGCCCGCTCGGTGCGCCGCCGGGAGCTGTTCCGCACCGCCGCCGCGGACGTCCTCGGCCGCCTCGGCGAGGACCCGGCGGAGGCGCTGGACACCGCGGGGGAGGCGCTGACCGCGCTCAACGCCGCCACCCTCCAGGGCGCGCTGCGCGCCTGCACGGCCGGCTGGGAGGCCGAGCACGGCGACCTGCCGACCCGGATCGCGGTGATCGCGATGGGCCGGTTCGGCGGCCACGAGCTGGGCTACGGCTCGGACGCCGACGTGCTCTTCGTCCACGAGCCGCTGCTCGGCTCGCTGGAGCAGGACGCCGCCCGGGCCGCCCAGGCGGTCTGCAACGAGCTGCGGACCCTGCTCGGCGCGCCGTCCACCGAGCCGCCGCTGCTGGTCGACGCCGACCTGCGGCCGGAGGGGCGCAGCGGCCCGCTGGTGCGCACCCTCGCCTCGTACGCGGCGTACTACCGGCGCTGGTCGCACGCCTGGGAGAGCCAGGCGCTGCTGCGCGCCGAGCCGGTGGCCGGGGACGAGGAGCTGGGCGCGCGGTTCCGGCAGCTGATCGACCCGCTGCGCTACCCGGGCGTCGGGGTGCCGGAGCGGGACCTGGTGGAGATCCGCCGGATCAAGGCGCGGATCGAGGCCGAGCGGCTGCCGCGCGGCGCCGACCCGACCACGCACACCAAGATCGGCCGCGGCGGGCTGGCCGACGTGGAGTGGACGGTGCAACTGTTCCAGCTCCAGCACGGGCACGAGCTGCCGGCCCTGCGCACCACCCGGACCAGGGCCGCGCTGGCGGCCGCCGCCGGGGCCGGGCTGGTCGGGCGGTCGGACGCGCAGGTGCTGGACGCGGCCTGGGTGCTGGCCTCCCGGGTGCGCTCGGCGGTGATGCTGGTGCGCGGCCGGCCCGGCGACAGCTTCCCCGGGGAGGCCCGGGAGCTGGCCGGGGTGGCCCGCTACCTCGGGTACGGCGCCGGGCACAGCGGCGAGCTGGTGGACGACTACCGGCGGACCACCCGGCGGGCCCGGGCGGTGGTGGAGCGGCTGTTCTACGGCGGCTGAGACCGGCGGCTGAGGCCCGGGGGCTGAGGCCGGTGTCGAGGCCCGCGGCCGAGGCCCGGGCACGCGAAAGGGGCCCCGGGTGGGGCCCCTTCGGTTCGTCCAGGTCCGGCAGCTCTACCGGCGGGCGCTGCTCACCGCGGGTTCGCTCCACTGCTCGGGGACGGTGATCGGCTCCTCCGCCGTCTCCCGGGCGGGCACCTGGGGCAGTTTGTAGACCCAGGAGCGGTACATCCAGCGGGCGGTGAGGAAGCCCAGGGCGAGGCAGAGCTCACCGCCGACGGCGTCCATCCAGAAGTGGTTGGCGGTCGAGACGATCACCGTCAGGGTGGCCAGCGGGTAGAGCAGGCCGAGCACCCGGACCCACGTCCGGCGGGCCAGGTAGAAGATGGCCAGCCCGCACCACATCGACCAGCCGATGTGCATCGAGGGCATCGCCGCGTACTGGTTGGACACGTGCGCGGCGGGCCCGGAGGCCATCGAGCCCCAGGTGCCGTGGACCTTCACGGTGTCGATGAAGCCGCCGTCGGTCATCAGCCGGGGCGGGGCCAGCGGGAAGAAGTAGAAGCCGATCAGGGCGATCGCGGTGGTGGCGAACAGCACGGTGCGGGCGGCGACGTAGCGGCCGGGGTGGCGGCGGTAGAGCCAGACCAGCACGCCGATGGTCACGATGAAGTGCAGGGTCGCGTAGTAGTAGTTCATCCCGGTGATGAGCCACCCGACGCTGTCGACGGCGTGGTTGATCGAACGCTCGACGGCGATGCCCAGCGACTGCTCCAGGTCCCAGATCCAGCGCGTGTGCTTCTGGGCTATCGAGGCCTGCTCCGGGACGGCGTTGCGGATGATCGAGTAGATCCAGTAGCTGATCCCGATCAGGGCCAGTTCGAACCAGATCTTCGGCCGGGCCGGTGAGCGCCGTTGGTCGCGGATGCGGCCGCGCAGTGCGGCGATACGGGACTGGGTGGCGCGGGCGGCTCCGTCGGGCAGGCGTCCCGAGGAGGCCGGCCGTGCTCCGGAACCGTCACCGAGCGCCGCTTCGGCCCGCTGTGCGCGGCCGTGTTGGATCTTGGTCGGTTCCCCCATGGACGAGAAGTCTGCCAGACGTCCCGTCGCCGTCCGATCATCCCCTGGCAGTGGATTCTTCACCGGCTGTCCCCCTTGAGGGCTAGGGGGAGGCTCCCACCGGGGTAGGGGGTGAGGTCGGGTCTGGTGCTTACCGGTGGGACAGGCATGCGTCCCATTGTTACGCCGACCGCTCCAAGGGCGTAATCGGGGTGGCGGCAACGGTCCTGGCCTGGAGTTTCCCGGAAAGAAACCGTTTCTGCATCTTGCTGAAACATATTGCAGGCCGCTAGCTTCCAGGGAACTCGCTCACCCCTTCCCCTAAGGGAGACCCTCAGTGGCCGATGTCCGGCTCCGCCCCCGGCGGAGCACCCCCCGACGCAGACCCGGCCGCACGGCCGTCCTGCTGGCCGCCGCGCTGACCGCCGCCACCCTCGGCAGCGCCCCCGCGGCCCTCGCCGCCGCCCCGCCGCCCCCGCCCTCGGACGCCGCCCTGGCGGCCACCGCCGGGCGGCACGACCTCAGCCGCGAGCAGTTCTACTTCGTCCTGCCCGACCGCTTCGCCAACGGCGACCCCGCCAACGACACGGGGGGCATCACCGGCGGCCGGCTGGACCACGGCTTCGACCCGGCCGACAAGGGCTTCTACCACGGCGGCGACCTGGCCGGCCTGATCCAGCGGCTCGACTACATCCAGAACCTCGGCACCACCGCGATCTGGATGGCCCCGATCTTCAAGAACAAGCCGGTCCAGGGCAGCGGAGACCAGGCCTCGGCCGGCTACCACGGCTACTGGATCACCGACTTCACCCAGGTCGACCCGCACTTCGGCACCAACGACCAGCTCAAGGACCTGATAGCCAAGGCCCACGCCCGCGGCATCAAGGTCTTCTTCGACGTCATCACCAACCACACCGCCGACGTCATCGACGACGCCGAGCAGCAGCACGGCTACCGCTCCGTCGGCGCCTACCCGACCCTCGACGCCGACGGCAGCCCCGTCGACGAGACCGCGATCGCCGACGCGGGCGCCCCCTGGCCGCGGCTCACCAAGGACTCCTTCCCCTACACCCCGGTCTTCCGCAAGCCCGCCGACGCCACGGCCAAGACCCCGTCCTGGCTCAACGACCCCGCGCTCTACCACAACCGCGGTGACTCGACCTTCGTCGGCGAGTCCGCCACCGAGGGCGACTTCAGCGGCCTGGACGACCTCGACACCCAGAACCCCCGGGTGGTGAAGGGCTTCGAGAAGGTCTACCAGCAGTGGGTCAAGGACGCCGGCGTGGACGGCTTCCGGATCGACACCGTCAAGCACGTCAACATGGCGTTCTGGCAGCAGTGGGCGCCCGCGCTCAAGGACTTCGCCGCCAAGCAGGGCAACAAGAAGTTCTTCATGTTCGGCGAGGTCTACTCCGGCGACCCGGCGATCACCTCGCCGTACGTCACCAAGGGCAAGCTCCAGGCCACCCTGGACTTCCCGTTCCAGGGCGCCGCCCGCGGCTACGTCTCCCAGGGCGGCTCGGCGAAGAACCTCGCCGACGTCTACGGCCAGGACTACCGCTACACCACCGCCGACACCGACGCGTACGAGCTGCCGACCTTCCTCGGCAACCACGACATGGGCCGGTTCGGCTCCTTCCTGCTCGCCGACAACCCGGGCGCCGACGAGGCCACCCTGCTGAAGAAGGACCGGCTCGGCACCGAGCTCCAGTTCCTCACCCGCGGCCAGCCCGTCGTCTACTACGGCGACGAGCAGGGCTTCACCGGCGCGGGCGGCGACCAGGACGCCCGGCAGGACATGTTCGCCTCCAAGACGCCCTCCTACAACAGTGACCGGGTGCTCGGTGGCCCCTCCGGCCCGGCCGACCGGTACGGGCAGGGCGGCGCGCTCTACCAGGACGTCGCCGCACTGGCCAAGCTGCGCCGCGACAACCCGGCGCTCGCCGACGGCGCCCAGATCGAGCGCTACGCCGCCGACGGCGCGGGCGTGTACGCCTTCTCCCGGATCGACGCCGGGCAGCGGACCGAGTACCTGGTGGCGGTCAACAACGCCGCCGAGGCGAAGACCGTCACCCTGGACACCTTCTCCGCCGGGATGGGCTTCGACCGGATCTACCCGGCAACGGGCGGGAAGGCGACCTCCGGCGCCGACCGCAAGGTCACCGTGACCGTGCCGGCGCTCTCCTCGGTGGTGTTCAAGGCCGGCGCCGGGCTCGCCCCCACCACGGCGGCGCCGCAGCTCTCCGTGCAGCCGCCGGCCGACGGTTCGAGCGGCACCGTCACCGTCGGCGCCACGACCGGCGGCGGCTTCAACCGCGTCACCTTCGCCGCCCAGATCGGCACCGGGCCCTGGCAGACCCTGGGCACCGCCGACACCGGGAAGAACCTGGTCACCCAGGACCTGGGCGCCACCGCCCCCGGCACGGCCGTCCGCTACAAGGCCGTCGTCCAGGACTCCAGCGGCCGACTGCGCTCCGCCACCGCGAGCTTCACCACCGGCGCCCCCGCACCCAAGCCGGTGCCCACCGCCGCCGCCCGCCCGTACGCCGTCGTGCACTACAACCGGCCGGACGGCGACTACGACGGATGGAACCTCTACGCCTGGGGCGACCTCGCCGACGGCGAGGCCACCCCGTGGCCCGCCGGGCACGCCTTCACCGGCCGGGACGCGTACGGGGCCTTCGCCTACGTGAAGCTCAGGCCCGGCGCCTCGGACGTCGGGTTCGTCGTCGAGAAGAACGGCGTCAAGGACGTCGACGCCGACCGCCACGTCGACGTCGGCGCCACCGGCGAGGTCTGGCTCCGGCAGGGCGACCCGGCCGTGCGCACCGCCGACCCGGGCCCGGTGAACACTCCGCCCGCCAACACCGCCGTCCTCCACTACAACCGGGCCGACGGCGACTACGACGGCTGGGGCCTGCACGACTGGACCGGCGCCGCCACCCCCACCGACTGGGGCAAGCCGCTGATGCCGGTGCGCCGCGACGCCTTCGGCGCCGTCTTCGAGGTGCCGCTGGCCCCCGGCGCGACCAGCCTCAGCTACATCCTGCACAAGGGCAACGACAAGGACCTGCCCACCGACCAGTCCCTGGACCTCGCCGTCGACGGCCGCGAGGTGTGGCTGCTCGGCGGCCGCGAGGGCCACCTGCTGCCGCAGAACGCCGCCGCCTCCGCGCAGGTGGACCTCGGCAGCGCCAAGGCCCAGTGGATCGACGCCAGGACCGTCGTCGTCCCGGCGGCCTACGGCGCGGGCGACGCGGCCCTGGCCGGCGGCACCAGCGCCCAGCTGGTGTACGACCCCGAGGGCGGCATCCGCGCCGACAAGGGCGTGCTGACCAAGCCCGGCCGGTGGATCCGGCTCAACGCCGCCCAGGGCGGCCTGACCGCCGCGCAGAAGGCCGCGTTCCCGCACCTGGCGGGCTACCGGGCCTTCACCGTGGACGCCCGGGACACCGCCCGCGTCCCGGCCGCGCTGCGCAGCCAGCTGCTGTTCACCGAACACCTGCCCAGCGGCGCCGTGCTGGCCGCCACCGGCGTGCAGACCCCCGGCGTGCTGGACGACCTCTATGCGCGCCGCACCGGCCGGGTGGACTTCGGCCCGGCCTACTACAACGGCAAGGTGGCGCTGTCGGTGTGGGCGCCGACCGCGCAGGAGGTGTCCGTCCAGGTCTTCGACAGTGCGACCGGCGGCACCCCGAAGACGCTGCCGCTGAAGCTGGACGACGAGACCGGCGTCTGGGAAGTCGTCCGCGACAAGGGCGAGTTGGACGGCAAGTACTACCTGTACCAGGTGAAGGTCTGGGCGCCCTCCGTCCAGCAGGTGGTGGTCAACACCGTCACCGACCCGTACTCGGTCGCGCTGTCCACCGATTCCAGGCGCAGCCTGGTCGCCGACCTCGCCGCCAAGGAGCTCAAGCCCGCGGGCTGGGAGGAGCAGAACGTCCCCGAGCCCGTCCCGCCGGCGCAGCAGCAGATCCAGGAACTGCACGTCCGGGACTTCTCGGTGGAGGACACCACCGTCCCGGCCGCCGAGCGCGGCACCTACCTGGCGTTCACCGAGTCGCAGTCGGCCGGCATGCGGCACCTGCGGGAGCTCGCCCAGGCCGGGGTGACCACCGTCCACCTGCTGCCGACCTTCGACATCGCCACCATCCGGGAGAACCGGGCCGACCAGAAGCTGCCGGCCTGCGACCTCAAGTCCCTGCCCCCGGACGGTCCGAAGCAGCAGGAATGCGTGGCGGCCGTCGCCGCCGACGACGCGTACAACTGGGGCTACGACCCGTTGCACTACACCGTGCCGGAGGGGTCGTACGCCACCGAGACGAACGGGACGGCGCGCACCGTCGAATTCCGGCGGATGGTGCAGGCGATGCACGAGGCCGGGCTGCGGGTGGTGCTCGACGTGGTCTACAACCACACCGCCGCCAGCGGCCAGGCCGAGCACTCGGTGCTGGACAAGGTCGTCCCCGGCTACTACCAGCGGTTGGACGACAACGGCAAGGTCACCGCGGACAGCTGCTGCGCCGACACCGCGCCCGAGCACGCCATGATGAACCGGCTCGTGGTCGACTCGGTGACCACCTGGGCCCGCGAGTACAAGGTCGACGGCTTCCGCTTCGACCTGATGGGCCTGGACCCGAAGTCCACCATGCTGGACGTGCAGGCCGCGCTGCGGAAGATGACGCCCGCCTCGGACGGCATCGACGGGAAGAACGTCTTCCTCTACGGCGAGGGCTGGAACTTCGGCGTCGTCGCGAACAACGCCCGGTTCGAACAGGCCACCCAGCTCAACCTGGCCGGCACCGGCATCGCCACCTTCGACGACCGGCTCCGCGACGCCGCCCGCGGCGGCAACTTCATGCTGAACTCCGCCCCGCAGCAGGGCTTCGCCTCGGGCCTGTACACCGACCCCAACGGCTCGCCCGCCAACGGCACCCCGCAGGAGCAGAAGGACCGGCTGCTGCACCAGATGGACCAACTGAAGGTCGGACTGGCCGGCAACCTGGCCGGCTACTCCTTCACCGACAGCTCGGGCCGGGCCGTCACCGGCGCGCAGGTCGACTACAACGGCGCCCCGACCGGGTACGCGGCCAAGCCGGGCGAGGCGGTGGAGTACGTGGACGCCCACGACAACACCGACCTGTTCGACGCGCTCGCGTACAAGCTGCCGACCGGCACCGCGCCCGCCGACCGGGCCCGGATGCAGGCGCTCGGGCTCTCGCTCACCGCGCTCACCCAGGGCGCGGGCTTCGCCCAGGCCGGCAGCGACCTGCTGCGCTCCAAGTCGCTGGACGCCAACTCCTACGACTCGGGCGACTGGTTCAACGCCATCCACTGGGACGCGACGCAGGGCAACGGCTGGGGCCGGGGCCTGCCGCCGGCGGCCGACAACAAGGAGATGTGGCCGACCGCGCAGTCCCTGCTGGCGAACCCGCGGCTGACCGTGGGGGCGGCCGAGATCCGTGCGACCTCCGCGCAGTACCAGGAGTTCCTGCGGATCAAGCAGTCCTCGCCGCTGTTCTCGCTGCCCACCCTGGCCGCCGTCCAGCAGCGGCTGTCCTACCCGCTCTCCGGCACGCCCGGTGAGACGCCCGGGGTGATCACCCTGCACCTGGACGGCACCGGGCTGAAGGGCGCCGAGAAGGGCGTCACCGTGGTGTTCAACGCCACGCCCACCGCGCAGGCGCAGACCGTGGCGGCCCTGAAGGGGACGGGCCAGGCCCTGCACCCGGTCCAGGCGGGCGGCGCGGACGCGGTGGTGAAGCAGTCCGGCTTCGACGCCGCGACCGGCACCTTCACCGTGCCGGGCCGCACCGTGGCGGTGTTCGTCCAGGGCTGATCGACGAACTCCGGAACCCCCGGGTCCCGCACCGCCGTTGTGGCGGCGCGGGACCCGTTTCGTTTTGGCCGCCCGGTGGCCGGAAAGCACCGATGGCACGGCCGGAAGCGTGATGTGCCGCCCCCGCCCGGTGCCGTCGGCCGCCGGGTGGCGCGGGCGGGGGCCCTGAGCGCTGGTCAGTGACTTCCGGAAGTGATCGAACATTCCCCGGATCATGAAAACCGTGTTCATGAGTTCTCAAAGGGGTAACACAACTGATGAACAGTCATGCATACGGTTTCGGTAATGAATCGGCCATTCCGTGGCATGCATCTGTCATTGACGACTCGTTTGCTGCCACGATTCCTGCGGCTGCAGACGAGGGGGCCCCACCCCCCGGTGCAGCCGACCAGATCAGGTGCAGCGCGTCCCAAACCTGCCACGACTTGTGAGCACCGCAACCGCACCCCCGTCGCACACCCCGGGCGGGGGCCCCCACTGCGCCGCAACCCCGCGGCCCAGGTTTCTCTCCACCGGTGCGAACCCGCGCCGGTCGGAAAAGGAGTCCGCATGTCCCGTTACGCTCACGCCCGGAAGGCCGCGGTTGTCATGGCCGCAACCACCGCGCTGCTGGTGACCGGCATACCGGTCATCGCGCAGGCCGCGACGCCCGACGCCCCGTCCGCCGTCGCCGCCCAGCAGTCGGACCGGGCCGCGCTGATCGCCTCCGCGAACCAGCAGTCCGCGTCCTTCGCCCAGGCCCTGGGCCTGAGCGGCCAGGAGAAGCTGGTCACCAAGGACGTCGTCCTGGACACCAACGGCGGCCGCCACCTGCGCTACGAGCGCACCTACGCCGGACTCCCGGTGCTCGGCGGCGACCTGATCGTCCACCAGGACGCCGCGGGCGCCACCAAGAGCGTGACCAAGGCCAGCGAGGCCAACCTCAGCGGCGTCAGCACCACGCCGGCCCAGGCCGCGCCGAAGGCCCAGGCCGCCGCGCTCGCCGCCGAGCAGGGCGCCGCCGTCGACACCGCGCCGCGCCTGGTCGTCTGGGCGGCCGACGGCACCCCGAAGCTCGCCTGGGAGACCGTCGTCTCCGGCCGCGAGTCCGACGGCACCCCGAGCAAGCTGCACGTGGTCACCGACGCCGCGACCGGCGACGTGCTCAGCAAGGCCGACGGCATCAAGCGCGGCTCCGGCAACGGCGTGTTCGTCGGCAACGTGCCGCTGACCACCACCCAGAGCGGCTCGACGTACTCGCTGAAGGACGCCACCCGCGGCGGCCAGTACACCACCGACATGAAGAACGGCACCTCCGGCAACGGCACGCTGTTCAGCAAGTCGAGCGACACCTGGGGCAACGGCCAGGCCAGCAACCGCGAGTCCGCCGCCGTGGACGCCCAGTTCGGCGCGGCCGCCACCTGGGACTTCTACAAGAACACCTTCGGCCGCAACGGCATCCGCAACGACGGCGTCGGCGCCATGAGCCGGGCCCACTACGACACCGGCTACGTCAACGCGTTCTGGGACGACAGCTGCTTCTGCATGACGTACGGCGACGGCTCGGGCGACACCCACCCGCTGACCGAACTCGACGTCTCCGGCCACGAGATGAGCCACGGCGTCACCTCGGCCACCGCCAACCTGAACTACTCGGGCGAGTCCGGCGGCCTCAACGAGGCCACCTCGGACATCTTCGGCTCGATGGTCGAGTTCTACGCCAACCTGCCCGCCGACAACCCGGACTACCTGATCGGCGAGCTGATCGACATCAACGGCAACGGCACGCCGCTGCGCTACATGGACAAGCCCTCCAAGGACGGCACCTCCGCCGACTCCTGGTACTCGGGCGTCGGCAACCTGGACGTGCACTACTCGTCCGGTGTCGCCAACCACTTCTTCTACCTGCTGGCCGAGGGCAGCGGCGCCAAGGTGATCAACGGCGTCAGCTACAACAGCCCGACGGTCAACAACATCACCGTCGGCGGCATCGGCCGGGACAAGGCCCAGCAGGTCTGGTACAAGGCGCTGACCGCGTACATGACCTCCACCACCAACTACGCCGCCGCCCGCACCGCGACCCTGAACGCGGCCACCGACCTGTACGGCGCGAACAGCGCCGAGTACAACGCGGTCGCCACGGCCTGGGCCGCCGTCAACGTCGGCTCGCTGCCCAACCCCGGCGGCATCACCGTCACCAGTCCGGGCAACCAGTCCACCGCGGTCGGCGGTGCGGTGAACCTCCAGATCAAGGCCTCCGGTGGTACCGCGCCGCTGTCGTACAGTGCGACGGGCCTGCCGGCCGGGCTGGCGATCAACGCCTCCACCGGCGCGATCACCGGTACCGCCACCACGGCGGGCTCGTCGAACGTGACGGTGACGGTGAAGGACTCGGCGGGCAAGTCCGGTACCGCGAGCTTCACCTGGACGGTGACCGGTGGCGGTGGCGGCACCTGCACGCCGGCGCAGCTGCTGGGCAACGCGGGCTTCGAGACGGGCTCGGCGGCGCCGTGGACGACCAGCTCCGGTGTGGTGGACAACAGCTCCTCGCAGGCGGCGCACGGTGGTTCGTGGAAGTCGTGGCTGAACGGCTACGGCTCCTCGCACACCGACACGCTGGCGCAGACGGTGACGATCCCGGCGGGCTGCAAGGCGACGCTGAGCTTCTGGCTGCACATCGACACCGCTGAGTCGGGCAGCACCGCGTACGACAAGCTGGCCGTGTCGGTGAACGGCACCACGCTGAAGACGTACTCCAACGCGGACGCCGCGGCGGGCTACCAGCAGCGGACCTTCGACCTCTCGTCCTACGCGGGCCAGACGGTCACCCTGAAGTTCACCGGCACCGAGGACGCCTCGCTGCAGACGAGCTTCGTGATCGACGACACCTCCATCCAGACCGGCTGAGTCCGGACCGGGCCCCCGCGGGCCCGGTGAACCAGGACAGGTGAGGGGCCCGGCGGCTACGGCTGCCGGGCCCTTGTCGTGCGTCCGGGCCCAGGGGGTGCAGAAACGTTTATCCCAGGCCCTTGACGCTCTCTCCCGGCGGCCCTAGGTTCAGCGCTGCAAGTTTCCGGCAAGTTACAGAAACTTCCTGCATAGCTCTTCCTGCACAGCTCATCCCCGGCTGCCCCCACCCCAGCCACCCCCAGGAGACGACGTGGTCACCACCGCCCCCACCCGCCGGACCGCCCGCGCGGCCGGCGCCCTCGCCGCCTCGGCGGCCCTGGCGCTCTCGCTCGCCACCTCCCTCGGCGCCCCCGCCGCCCAGGCCGCCCCACCCGCCGACAACGGCAAGGACGTCACCGCCACCCTCTTCGAGTGGCGCTTCGACTCCGTCGCCCAGGCCTGCACCTCGACGCTCGGCCCGAAGGGCTACGGCTTCGTCGAGGTCTCGCCGCCCCAGGAGCACATCCAGGGCCCGCAGTGGTGGACCTCCTACCAGCCCGTCAGCTACCGGATCGCCGGGCGGCTCGGCGACCGGACGTCCTTCAAGAACATGGTCGACACCTGCCACGCCGCCGGGGTCAAGGTCATCGCCGACGCCGTCGTCAACCACATGACGGCCGGCTCCGGCACCGGCACCGGCGGCACCGCGTACACCAAGTACACCTACCCCGGCACCTACCAGGACCAGGACTTCCACTCCTGCCGCCAGCCGATCACCAACTACCAGGACCGCTCCAACGTGCAGAACTGCGAGCTGGTCAACCTCGCGGACCTCGACACCGGCAGCGCGTACGTCCAGCAGACCATCGCCCGCTACCTGGACGACCTGGGCTCCCTCGGCGTCGACGGCTACCGGATCGACGCCGCCAAGCACATCGCCGCCGGCGACCTCGCCGCGATCAAGGCGAAGACGGCCAACCCCAAGGCCTACTGGGTGCAGGAGGTCATCTACGGCGCCGGCGAACCGGTCCAGCCCAGCGAGTACACCGGCACCGGCGACGTCGACGAGTTCCGCGTCGGCACCGACCTCAAGCGGATGTTCACCAGCGACAAGCTCGCCAACCTGTCCGGCTGGGGCGCCTCCTGGGGGTACCTGCCGAGCGGGCAGGCGCGCTCCTTCATCGACAACTGGGACACCGAGCGCAACGGCTCCACCCTCAACTACACCTACGGCAACACCTACACGCTGGCCAACGTCTTCCTGCTCGCCTCGCCGTACGGCGCGCCCAACGTCTACTCCGGCTACGCCTTCACCAACAACGACGACGGCCCGCCCAACGGCGGCACCGTCAACGCCTGCTACCAGGACGGCTGGAACTGCACCCACGCCTGGCGGCAGATCGCCAACATGGTCGGCTTCCGCAACGCCGTCGCGGGCACCGGCGTGACCAACTGGTGGTCCAACGGCAACAACGCGATCGCCTTCGGCCGCGGCAACAAGGGCTACGTCGCGCTCAACCACGAGAGCGGCCCGATCACCCGGACCTTCCAGACCGGGCTCGCGGCCGGCACCTACTGCGACGTCCAGCACGGCGACCCGCAGCCGGGCGGCGGCTGCACCGGCCCGACCTACCAGGTGGGCGCCAACGGGCAGTTCACCGCGACGGTCGGCGCGGGCGACGCGATCGCGCTGTACGTCCCGGGCGGGGCGGCCAGCACCTCCGGCGCCTCGTTCAACGTCAACGCGACCACCGTCAACGGCCAGAACGTCTACGTGGTCGGCGACGTCGCCGCGCTCGGCGGCTGGGACCCGGCCAAGGCGCTGCCGCTCTCCTCGGCCGGCTACCCGGTCTGGTCGCTGTCGCTCGCGCTGCCGGCCGGCACGGCCTTCCAGTACAAGTACGTCCGCAAGGACGCGAGCGGCGCGGTGACCTGGGAGTCCGGGGCCAACCGGACGGCGACCGCGCCGGCCTCGGGCCTGGCCACCCTGAACGACACCTGGCGGCCGTAGGCCCTGTCCGGCCACCCTCGGGCCGCCCCTGGACCCCCGTCGGCCTGGCCTGACGGGGGTCCCTCGTGCGGGTGGCCGTGCCGGTTCAAACCTCGGCCGGCGAGGCGGCGCTGACACGATCGCGGGATGAGAACCACCCCCCTCGTCCTTTCCGCTACCGCTACCCGCACGACGAGTGATCACCATGGGATCTAACTCCCGGCCCTGGACGTGGGGTTGGGTTAGGGTGGGGACATGGTTGCAAACTGCAAGGAAGAAGTGGCCGTGAACGAACCGGAGTTCGTCAGCGCTCCCGCCCTGATTCTTCAGTCCCTCGCCGCCGACCCCGACCGGCGGGCCATCACCACCGCCGACGGCATCGAACTCACCGCGGGTGACTTCGCCGCCGCCACCTACCGCCTCGCCCACGAGCTCATCGCCCGGGGCGTGGTGCGCGGCGACACCGTGACCCTGCTCGCGGGCAACACCGCCGAGGCGCTGAGCGGCCGTTACGCGGCAGGCCTCGCGGGTGCGCGGGTGGTGAACCTCTACGACGGCATGAGCGCCTCGACCCTGGCCGAGATCGCGACGAGCGTCGACACCGCAGTCCTGCTCGTCGACGCCGAACGGTACCCGGTGGCCGCCGAGTTGCTGCCCCTGATCGACGTGCCGACCGTCCTCCGTCTCGGCCTCGGACCGGCGGCCATCGGCGAGGACGTGATCGCCGCCGCGGCCCACCGGCCCGCCGAGCCGCCGGCCGTCCGGGTCGGCCCGGACGACGACTGGGGCATCCGGCACACCGGCGGGACCACCGGAATCCCGAAGGGCATCCGCAGCCTGCACGGCGCCTACCGGAAGGTCTTCGACACTCCCGGCCGCATGGAGAGCGACGCACCCCGTTTCCTCGCCGCCACCTCGCTCGCCCACCTCGCCGGGCTCTTCTCCGACCTGACGCTCCACCACGGCGGCACGGTGGTCCTCCAGCGGTCCTTCGACCCCGGCGCGGTGCTGGCCGCGATCGAGCGCGAGCGCATCACCGACCTGTGGGTGCTGCCGCCGCTGCTCTACCAGCTGCTCGACCACCCGGCGATCGGCCGCACCGACCTGTCCAGCCTGCGCCGGGTCTCGTACGGCGGCTGCGCGGCCTCGCCCACCCGGGTGCGCGAGGCGCTCAAGGTGTTCGGGCCGGTCCTGTGGAGCGGCTACGGGCAGTCGGAGGCGCAGAACATCTGCATGCTCGCCCCGCACGAGCACGACCGGGTCGGGCACGGCGGCCAGATCGCGGTCGGCCGCCCCCTCCCGGGCATCGAGGTGGCGATCCGGTCCGCCGACGGCACCGAGCTGCCGACGGGGGAGCAGGGCGAGATCCACGTCCGCTCGGACACCGTCATGGCCGGGTACTGGAAGCGGCCCGACCTGACCGCCGAGGTGCTGCGCGACGGCTGGCTGAACACCGGCGACATCGGCTACTTCGACGCGGACGGCTACCTCTACCTGGCCGACCGGCTCAAGGACAAGATCATCGTGGTCGGCGGGCACGTCTACCCGTCCGAGGTCGAGGACCTGCTGCTCACCCACCCGGCGATCGCGCAGTGCGCGGTCTTCGGGGTGCGCGACGCGCAGGAGGCGGAGCACGTCCACGTCGCCGTCGTCGCCGCGTCGGGGCAGCGGCCGGACCTGGAGGAGGTCCGCGCGTTCGTCACGGCCCACAAGGGGCGGATCTACGCGCCGGAGGCCCTGCACGTCGTGGCCGCGATCCCGCTGACGGCGGTGGGCAAGCCGGACAAGAAGCGGCTGCGCGAGTCCGTGGCGGGCTGACGGCGGGAGGCCGGTGCCGGGCCTCAGACAGGCAGCCCTAGCCCCGTCCGACGTACGGCATGGCGGTCGCCATCACGGTGGCGAACTGCACGTTGGCCTCCAGCGGCAGTTCGGCCATGTGCCGGACGGTGCGGGCCACGTCGGCCACGTCCATGGTCGGCTCGACCGCGAGCCGCCCGTCCGCCTGCCGCACCCCGGTGCTCATCGCGGCTGTCATGTCGGTCGCCGCGTTGCCGATGTCGATCTGCCCGCAGGCGATCCGGTACGGGCGGCCGTCCAGCGACAGCGACTTGGTCAGCCCGGTGACGGCGTGCTTGGTCGCGGTGTAGGCGATCGAGTGCGGGCGCGGGACGTGCGCCGAGATCGAGCCGTTGTTGACGATCCGGCCGCCCTGCGGGTCCTGCGCCTTCATCTGCCGGAACGCGGCCCGGGCGCAGAGGAACGCCCCGGTCAGGTTGAGGTCGACCACCGCCCGCCAGGCCTCGACCTCCAGGTCCTCCACCGGCACGGCCGCGCCGAAGGTGCCGGCGTTGTTGAACAGCAGGTCCACCCGGCCGAAGCGCTCGACGGCTGCGGCGAACAGCGCGTCCACCGCCGCCGGGTCGGTGACGTCGGTCGGCACCACCGCGGTCGGCGTGCCGCCCAGGCGGGCGGTCTCCCGCAGCGGCTCGGCCCGCCGGCCGGCCAGCACCAGCCGCCAGCCGGCCGCGGCCAGTTCGACCGCCACGGCCCGGCCCACTCCGCTCCCGGCTCCGGTGACGACGGCGATCTGCTGGGGCATGGCGTTCTCCTGGGTCTGCTCGGTTTCGGCTGGGCTCGGGTTCCCCGGGGTGGGGTCCGCTCGCTCCGGGCGTGAGCCGATCGTTGCGGATACGGGGGCCGCCGTCACTGGTCGAAGGCCCCAAAATTCGCACCCCCGGACAGGCCGCGGACCGTGCTCCCCGCCGTCCGGCCCCCGCCGTTCGGGGGGAGTGGTGAAGGCCTTTACCTGATCGCGAACAAACATTGGATTTCCGGTGGCCACCGCGCAACCGGGCCACCCCGGTCCACGTCATAAGATCGCAGGAAGGCGCGCCACCGCGAGGGAGGACGCGCCGCCACCCCGGGGACCGCACCAGCGCCGCGCCCCCGGTCTGTCCGGCCCCACCGGGGGGCCACAGCCCGGTCAGACGGACCGGGCGTGTCATCGGTCGGAGAGTCCTCACCGTGCTTAGGCAGTCGTCCCGTTCCCGCGCCGTCCTGACCGGCGCCGCCGTGCTCGCCCTGGCCGCCTCGCTCGCGGCCTGCGGGAGTTCCGGCGGCGGGAAGGGGGACGGCGGCAAGGCGGCCGGCACCCCGGGTGCGACCGGTACCGCTGCCACGGGCGGCTCGCCCGGCGCGGGTGGCGGCGGTACGCCCGCGCCCACCACCGCGGAGCCCGCGGCCGCCACCGGGAAGGTGCTGATGCCCACCGGTCCGGCCGCAAACCTGAGCAAGGCCCGGGACACGTCCGCCGGTCCGATCATGATGACCACGGTGACCGGCGCGAAGTCCGGCGTCTCCGGCAAGGTCTGGGTCTGGCTGCCGCCCGAGTACAACGACCCCAAGTTCGCCAAGACCGGCTTCCCGGTGCTCACCCTCTTCGCGGGCGGCCAGAGCAACGGCTACAACACCTGGACCGACAACCAGCTGCCGATCCAGGAGGAGAACGAGCAGCTGGTCAAGGCGGGCAAGTCCCACCCGTTCATCATGATCATGCCGGTGCAGAACTTCAACAGCGACGAGCACAACGCGCTGGACTGCTCCGACATCCCGGGCCAGCCCAAGATGGGCACCTGGATGTCCCAGGACCTCCCGGACTTCGTCCGCGCCAACTTCCGCACCGTGAAGGGCCGCGACGGCTGGGGCGTGATGGGCGCCTCCACCGGCGGCTTCTGCAGCGCCAAGCTCGCCCTCCAGCACCCGGACGTCTACAAGGCCGCCGTCCCGATCGACGGCTACTACGTTCCCGACTCGGGGCTGTGGAAGGGCCACGACGCCGAGCGGCAGGCCAACAACCCCGACGTGCTGGTCGCCCAGGGCAAGGCCGACGTGAAGATGCTGGTCACCGCGGGCGGCGCCAACCCGTACGAGACCAAGCTGGTCAAGGGCTGGGTCGCCAAGGCCGCCCCGCCGGTGTCGCTGGAGTACTACGAGCAGCCCGGCGGCAAGCACCTGACCTCGGACTTCAAGAAGATGATCCCGGACACGCTGCAGTGGCTCACCAAGAACCTGGCGGGCCCGGAGGCCGACTGATCCCAGCGGCGCGACAAGCCGTAGGACGAGCCGTACGGCCGTCCGCACGCTGTCCGCGCGACCCGCACGACGACCCGCACGCCGTGGGGGCGGGGGCCCCCCGGGGCCCCGGGCCCCCGCCGGGCGGCCGCCGGCGGGGGGCCGGGGGGGGGGCGGCGGGGCGCGTTGGGGGCGCTGCCCCCCCCCGCCCCGGGGGGGG
Source organism: Kitasatospora sp. NPDC058478 (assembly GCF_042720345.1). Classification (NCBI taxonomy): domain Bacteria; kingdom Bacillati; phylum Actinomycetota; class Actinomycetes; order Kitasatosporales; family Streptomycetaceae; genus Kitasatospora; species Kitasatospora sp. NPDC058478. The sequence goes on from NZ_JBHXML010000023.1 coordinate 109,187, forward strand.
GGGGCCGCGGGGGGGGG
>NZ_JBHXML010000024.1:0-56124 GCF_042720345.1 Kitasatospora sp. NPDC058478
CGAACGTGCTGTGGGCGCTCCTGCGCGACAACCGGATCTTCACCTCCGCCCCACCGGTCGCGCAGGCATCTTGACTTCATCATTGAGACTCCAGGATGATCGCCGCCGTCTGCTGCGCCAGGGCGGGCTTGGCGATGATGGACCGGTGGCTGCTCGCCGGCACGACGTGGAAGTCCGCGGCGACCCGCTCGCTGAGCTTGCGCTGCTGCTCGGTGTTGTTGGCGGCCGAGATGACGACGCGCCGCAGCGGCCCGGCGGCCACGAAGTCCTGGCCGGTGAGGGGCTCGTGCAGGTACTCCTGGCGCGCCGCCAGCAGTACCTGGGGGCTGGAGATCGAGGCCAGGTACGCCCGTTGGATGTCCGGGCGGTATTCGAGTTCCCGCTCGGTGGGGCTCGTCAGCCAGCGGGTGGTGCCCAGGGCCGAGCCGAGCAGCCGTCGCGCGGTGTCCTGGTTGTAGCGCGCCACCCGCCGCTTCGACCCGCGGTCCTCACCGAGGAGGACGGCGTCCGTCCCGTCGACGATGTGCAGGACGGTGGCGCGCTCGCGCACGTACGCGGACTCCGCCGCGACGTTCATGGCGGTGAGGGCGCCGATCGAGTGGCCGCACAGGACGACGTCGCCCTGCGGCGCGAGCTGTTGCAGGAGGAACTCGACCAACTGGGCCGGCCGCAGCCTGCTCTTCGAGCGCCAGTACCCGCTGCGGTGGTAGCGCAGGACCCGGAAGCGCCGGCTGAGCAGCCCGGCCACCCAGTCCCAGGACTCCAGCGGCGCGCCCAGGCCGCTTTCGAGGACCGCGACGGGGGCGGTGGGGCCGAGCTCCCCGCCATCGAGCGCGTACTCGATCGCGAGGCCGTCCGGGCCCTGGATCAGGGAGGTCCCCTTGAGTCCGCCGCGCCGGGTGTACTCCTCCTCCAGGCGGATGTACGAGAGGTAGGCGCTGACCACGGCGGCGGCCCCGAAGGTGGCGACCACCTGGCGTTCGAACCTCATCCCCGGCCCCCGTTCCTGGGGAGGCGGTCCACGGCGTAGAGGACCGCCGCGTGGGCCGAGCTGAATCCCCAGAAGAACCGCGGCAGGCCCATCGTCACGGCGATGCCCAGGTGGAAGAGCTTGACGCCGGCCAGGGCCCTGCGGGCGTCCGCCGGTGCCAGCAGGTAGACGACCGGGAACCCCGTCTCCCAGACGATGGTGAACCACGTCATCGAACTGCACAGCAGCGGGCTCTTCTTCAGCCACTTGGCGACCGCGCTGTCCCCGTACTGCTGGGTCTGCAGGACCTGTTCCAGCGCCTCGCCCGACCGCCAGGTACTGGAGATCGCCTTCGCCGCGCCGGCGGTCACGTAGGCGATGAAGGTCTGGGCGTTGACCGCGCGCAGGAAGAGGTCGTCGGACTTCTCGGCCTCGGGGACCAAGGCGGTGAGCAGGCGGTAGCCGCAGATCAGGGCGGCCATGTGGTCCGCCCCGTCCCTGCCGAACGAGGTGCGGTACTTGCTCAGGCCGCTGGAGGCCAGCATCAGGCCGGCTCCGGTGATCTGCTGCGCCCGGCTCCTGCGGCCGGTCAGGGTCAGCGCTCCGCCGACGACGCCCATGGCCTTGATGGCGACGGCGCCGCCGCGGCTGTCGATCGCCTTGCGGAGAGCCTGCGGGACGACGCTGCGATCGCGTTTCGAACTCAGGCCCTGCAAAAGGCCGTTGGGTCCGTAGGCGGCTGTCCGGGTCAAGGCTTCGAGGCCGCTGATGATCTCGCCCACCGCGGCCGGGGCCAGCGTCCAGTAATGCGCGTCCTCGCGCGATATGGGGTGGGAAGGCTCGTTGACGATCTTAGTGAATGGCATTCACGCGTCCTCGTGCTCCGGTCGAGCGGGGCCGGAAAGGGGAACCGCTCGTCCCCCTTTCCGGCCCGTCTGCTCACATGGGTGGTGTCACCGGTGGGTCAGTTGGTTCAGCAGCCGAGGCAGATCGTGCTGCCCGTCACGACGACCTCGCACACGGCGATGATGGTGGGGGTGGTCATCGCGGGAGCGTTGTGTGCGTTCACGAAACCCTCCTGCGCCTCCGCGAACGAGGCGTTGACGGCATCGGTCACGAACTCGACACGCGATTCGGTGGCGTTCACTCTTTCTCCTTTTGATGGTGGAGACAGCGGCCAACCCACAGAGGACCGACGTCCGCTGCCGGCCGCTGCCGTTCGACCATATGTCGTTTCGGTAACCACGGGAATACCCTTGATGTGTTCATGGTGTGCGCAATGCGAATCGGCGGCGGATAATTTCGAAGAAATTGACCAATTCCATTGTAGGTGGACATTCCTCGAATTCTGTGCAATGCCCCTTTTGTTGCGGAGTCCCCGGGTGTTCCTGTATTCGATCATTGATATCGCAGGTCAGGCCTTGATCGAGAATCCGGGCGGGTGGCGGATTCCGCCGAACAGTCCGTATGGCCTCGAATCGCCCCATTTGACTTGACGGCCTCGGGTTCGGGTTCTGGTTCGGCCGGAGGGCGCATGCCGGCCGCCCGGAGGGTGTATTTGGGTCGGCTTTGCAGGATTGGGGCGCCTTGCTATGATCGGCCCAATGTTCAGAAAAGTGTGAAAATGAACGTTTCGATCATCCGAGAGAAGACGGCTCGTCGATTGAAAAACAAAACCGGCAAGGCGGCGGGCGCACCGCTGCTGCAACTCGTCGATGTCACACACGCGTACGGTGACAGCACCGTGCTCGACCGGGTCTCCCTCCGCATCCACCGTGGTGAGTGCGTTTCCCTGGTCGGGGAGAACGGATCCGGCAAGAGCACCCTGCTCCGCGTGGCGGCCGGCCGGGAGAGACCCTCCGCAGGGTCGGTCGTCTTCGACGGGGAAGAGATCCACGAGGATTCCCTGGACGTGCGCAAGCGGGTCGCGTCGGTGATGGATCCCGGTGCGTTCTACCCGGACCTCACCGTGCGGGAGCACCTGCGGCTCGTGGCGCTGTCGCACGGCATGGGCGCCGGAGCCGATGCCGCGGTCGACGGGGCGCTGGAGTCGCACCGCCTCACGGCGCAGTCCGAACAGTTCCCCTCGGCCCTGTCCTCCGGACAGACCCAGGCACTGCTCCTCGCCGCCGCCTTCATCCGGCCGCACGACCTCCTCATCCTCGACGAGCCCGAACAGCGGCTCGACTCCCACGCCCGGACCGCCCTCGCCCGCCTGATCGCGGAGCACCGCGACCGCGGAGCGGCCGTCCTCATGGCCACCCATCACCGGGCCCTGAACGAGGTCGCGGACCAGATCGTCGAAGTCGGCTCGCGTTCGGGGCACCCGGGCCCGTCCGGGGCGGTGCAGGGGGAAGGATGAACGGTTTGAGCGACAGCGTGGCACCCGCGACCGGGACGAGGGCGCGGGTGCCCGACAGGTCGGGGGACTGCACCGCGGACACCCTGCTGTTCCTGCGCGAAGCCCGGAGCGGCACGCGCCAGGAGAAGCGCAGGAGCGCGTGGTTCATCGCCTACACGGTCCTCCTGGTGGGCGGCTGCTGGGGCGTCCCCGCCCTGCTCCAGTGGACGAGTTCGACCCGGGCGGCCGACCGGCCGCCCGTGCAGATCGGGGAACAGGCGTCCGCGACGCTCCTGGCGCTGATCCCGGCGGTGCTGGTCCTCGCCCTGCTGCTCACCGCCCGGGGAGCGATGTGGCGGGGCCCGGTCCTGCTGGACCGGGCCACCACCGGCTTCCTGCTGCCCTCGGCCGTCGACCGGCGAGCCCTGCTCGCACCGGGGCTGCGGTCCTCGGTGGCGCTGGCCTCCGTGGTGAGCGGCGTCGCCGGCGCGGTCGCGGGCTTCCTGCTGCAGGGCCTGGCCCCGCAGTCGTGGATCCTGCTGACCCTCGCGGGCTCCTGGACGGGCGTCTCGGTGGCACTCACCACGAGCGCGGTCGGCGTCCTGGTCGAGCGGCACGACCAGTGGATGTCCCGGTACGGCCGCAGGGTCTTCGCCGCAGGGTGGCTCCTCGCCGCGGTCGCCGCCGTCGGCGTGTGGACGGCATGGACGCAGGGGCGGACGGGCTGGCTGCAGGGCCTCCTGCTCTGGTCGGGCCCGTGGGGGTGGGCGTCCCAACCGCTCCTGTGGGCGCTCGGCCTCGTGGGTGCGGCGGGCGCCGCCGGCACGGTGCTGTCCGTCGGCACCCCGGTGCTCGCCCTCGCCCTCGCCTGGCGGGAACTGCCCGCGATCCCGCAAGCCGCCCTCAGGCTGCGCGCGACGGTCGCCGCCCAGATCAGCACGTCCGTCCTCATGCTCGACCTCCGCCAGGCCCGCTCCGGAGTACCGCGGCTCAAGGAGCGGAACAGCACCCCCCGGCTCCGCCTCCCCATGCCGCGGCACCGGCTGCTGCTGGTCCCGTGGCGCGACCTCACCTGCCTGCTGCGCAACCCCCGCCGCCTGGGGTGGGCCGTCGTCTGGAGCGGAATCGCCGTCGGACTGACCGCGGCGGCCCCCTCCTTCACCTCGACCGCACAGCAGATCGTCGTCGTGCTGTCCCTGGTCGCCGAATACCTGGCGGCCGCTCAACTCACCGAGCCGGCACGGCTGGAGAGCGACGACCCGCGGCGCTCCACCAACCTGCCCTGGACGTTCAAGTCGCTCGCCCTCCAGCACTCGGCGGTGCCCGGCGGCCTCCTCCTCGCGCTCACCGGGGCCGGCGCACTGGCGTGCGCGCTCGCCGGCCGGGAGACCGCAGGACTCCTCCCGCTCCTCGCCTCCGTACCCGCACTCACCGCGGCCGCGCTGGTCAGCTCCTACCGGGGCGTCGTGCCCGTGCACCTGACGATCGGCGTCAACACCCCCATGGGCAACACCGGCCCCGGCCAGGTGGCGCTCTGGTACCTGCGCGGCCCGCTGGCGGTCGGCACCCTCCTGTTCCCGCTCGCCCGCTCCGCAGCCCAGGGCCACCCGTACGCCGCGGCACAACTCGCCTGGACCCTGGCCGTCACCGCAGCCGCCCTCTGGTGGGTCCGGCGCACCGCCCACCGCCTCCACACCCGATAGCCCCGGCCCCACACCAGGGGCCGGCCGCCGCTGCGGACGCATCGTCGGGCGGTCCCTCCGGAGGCGGGCGCCCGTGACGCCTCATACCTGAGAGCCAGGCCGAGAACGGCTCCGCGGCGGGAGGCCGACCGGCGGGTCCGCTCCGTAGCGTGGTGACCGAATGCACCCCGGCGTCGCGCGCCCGGCGTGATCCGAAAGAGAGCCCCTAGGAGGTGGTCGGTGCGCGGAGCGCTGCACACCGTGAGGAAGGATCTGTTCACCCCGGCCCCGCAGCCCATGCCGCCCATGAGCGGGCCGGGACTGCTGAGGTGGCTGCCGCACGGCGCGGTCGTCGCGGTGGCGGTCTTCGCGGCCGTCTCCGCTACCGAGGACATCCCGTTGCGGCCGCTCGGGATGCTCCACGCCGCGCTCCTGGTAGCGGCGCTGCGCCGGCCGCTGCCGGCCTGGTGGCTGTCGCTGGTGATGCTGCCGGTGTTCTCGTTGTACCCGCCCTTCGCGCCGTACACGGGATGGGCGTGGGCCGTGCAGGCTGGGCTGTCGTTCCTGGTCGCGCTGCGCAACCCGCCGCGGGTGACGGGAGAGACGGTGGCGCTGAGCACCGCGCTGCTGCTGGGACTGCAGCTGGCGGGCGGGCGGATCGGGCCCTGGTACTTCACGGTGATCGTGCTGGTGTTGTTCGCCCTCGTCGTGGCCGCCGCGACCGGGGTGCGCCGGACGAGGGAGGTCCGTGCCCGGCTCGCGGAGCAGGAGCGGGCCCTCGCGCAGGAGCGGGCGCACCGCACCGTCCTGGAGGAACGCGCCCGCATCGCGCGCGAGTTGCACGACGTGGTCGCCCACCACATGTCCGTCATCTCCATCCAGGCCGAGGCCGCCCCGTACCGGGTCGCGGACCCGCCCCGGGAACTGGTCGCGGCGCTGGCCGACATCCGCGCGGGCGCCCTGGAGGGACTGACCGAGCTGCGCCGCCTCCTCGGCGTGCTGCGCTCCGAGGACCGTCCCGGCGGGCGTGCTCCCGAGGCTCCTCAACCCACCCTGGAAAGGCTCGACGACCTGCTCGCCGGGGTGCGCGCGGCCGGGCTCGACGTGCGGGCGGTGGTCTCCGGGACGCGCCGACCGCTGCCCGAGGGCGTGGAGCTGTCGGCCTACCGCATCGTGCAGGAGGCGCTCAGCAACACGCTGCGCCACGCCCCGGGCGCCGCGGCCCGCGTCGAGCTGACGTACACCGACGCCGCCCTGCGGCTGCGGATCCGCAACGGGCCCGGCACCGCGGCCGCCGGGCCCCCGCCGGGAGCCGGGCACGGCCTCCTGGGCATGCGCGAACGTGCCGTGATGCTCGGCGGGGAGTTCTCCGCCGGCACCACCCCCGACGGTGGCTACGAGGTCACCGCACTGCTGCCGGTGCCCGCAGCCCCAGCCGTCCGGACAGACAGGGAACAGACCGCATGACGATCCGAGTGATGATCGCCGACGACCAGGCGATGGTTCGCGAGGCCTTCTCGGTGCTCCTCGGCGCCCAGCCCGGCATCGAGGTGATCGCGACCGCCGTGGACGGCCTGGACGCGGTGGCCAAGGCCGAGGAGCTCCGCCCCGACGTGATCGTGATGGACATCCGGATGCCCGGACTGAACGGCATCGAGGCCACCCGCCGGATCACCGGGCAGGCCGGCCTGTCGACCAGGATCCTCGTCCTGACCACCTTCGACCTCGACGAGTATGTGTACGAGGCGCTGCGGGCCGGCGCCGGCGGGTTCCTCCTCAAGGACGCCTCCGGGGTCCAACTGGCCGAGGCGGTACGCGTCGTGGCCGCCGGGGACGCGCTGCTGTCGCCCGGACTCACCAAGCGGCTCATCACGGAGTTCGCCCGGCTGGGCGGCTCGGCGAAACCGCCCGCCCAGGTGCGGATCGACGTCCTCACCAACCGCGAGACCGAGGTGCTCACGCTGGTCGCCCGGGGCCTGTCCAACGCGGAGATCGCCGCCGAACTCGTCGTCGCCGAGCAGACCGTCAAGACGCACATGGGCAGCATCCTGCAGAAGCTGCAGCTGCGGGACCGCACCCAGGCCGCAGTCCTCGCCTACGAGACGGGACTGGTCGTTCCCGGCCGCACCGATCTGTGATCCCGCGGTAGTGCGGCGGCACTGGCGCGGACGTCTCCCCCCGACCCCCTACCTGAGAGCTGCTCCGGAGAATGGCTCCGCGGTGTGAGGCCCGTGCGGGTGCCGGATTCCTAGCGTTCTTGTACGAGCCGGTCCTCGCCGCCCCGTGTGCGGTTCCGAGGACCTCGCGGCTCCCGACAAGTTCCGCGGGCGGCGGCGACCGCCCCGCGCACCATCGCAGGAGTACAGCCATGACCACACCCCGAAGCCTCGCCGCCTCGCCCGCCCGGCCCGGACGGGCTGGCCGGCCCGTCCGGATCCTGCGGGCCGCCTCCGCCGTCCTGGCGTCGTTCCTCGCGTTCCTGACCGTCGCCATCGTGCTCGGCGCGTACGTCCCCTCGACACCCAAGGCGGGCGTGATCGGGCCGGTCCTGGGCGGGCAGTACCCGTTCCACACGGCCCTGCTGGCCCTCGTCGCCGCCGGCCTCGCCGCGCTGGCCTGGCGGGCCGGCCTGGTGCGCTGGGGACGCGTGGTCACCGGCGTCTCGACGCTGTGCACCGTGGGCGCCCTGGTCATCGGCGGCATCCAGTTCCAGGCCGCCAGGGAGGCCGGCGTCGACATCTCGCTGGGCCAGGTGTTCACCGAACTCTCCTACCCCGCGGCGAAGCCGGACGCGACCGAGACGTTCGCGAGCCCCGAGGGCGAGCCCCTGCGGGTGGACGCGTACCTGCCCGCGAAGGCCCCGGGCAAGCGGACCCCGGCTGTCGTGCTCGCCCACGCCGGCGGCTTCCACACCTTCGACAAGAACGACCTGCGCGGCACCGGCCGCTGGCTCGCCGACCACGGCGTCGCCGTCTTCGCCGTCGACTACCGCCTGGCCGGTCCCGACCGTCCCACCTGGGGCAAGGCCCCGCAAGACCTCGTCTCCGCCATGGGCTGGGTGCAGCGCAACGCCGACGTGTACGGCGTCGACGGCGCACGGATCTCGCTCGGCGGCATGTCGGCGGGCGGCACCCTGGCGATGAACACCGCCTACCGCCTCCAGAACGGCACCATCAAGGCCGCCGAGGGCGCCACCCCTACGCCCCCGGCCTCCGTGATCGGCTTCTACCCCGGCACCGACGTCGCGCAGATGTGGGAGGACGACGTGGCCGGGACCCGCGAGGCGGCGCAGATGTACACCGGCGGCACCCCGCAGCAGTACCCGGACCGCTACCGCGAGGTGTCCCCGACCTCCGACGTCCGTCCCGGCCTGCCCCGCACCCTGCTCGTCGTCGGGGACCGCGACCGCAGCGCCCGCCCCGAGACCGTCACCGGCCTCGGCGACGCGCTGAGGAAGCAGGGCGTCGACGTGGAGGTGAAGGAACTGCCCTTCGCCGACCACGCGTTCGACGACGCGTACGGCAGCCTCACCTCCCAGACGAGCCGGCAGATCCTGCTCGACTTCCTCCTCGCGGACGCACGCTGACCCCGGGTCCCGGCCGGCCGTCGAGGCGGACAGGCAGCGCGACACGGCTGCGGGAGACTCGCTAGTAGTGCGTGCTGTGGTTCCACCAGGCCTGGGTGCTATCGGTACCGCTTTCCCCCGCAGGGGCGGACTCCGCCACGGGGGTGGGCGTCGACACCGGGCCGGCTGGGCCTGTCCGCCCTGGTCGAAGGGCAAGCCCGCCGGCCGGTGGGTCACGCGGTTGGTCACGTGACTGCTGCACCGTGACCGGAAAAGCAAAAAACCCCTGATAATCAGGGGTCTTAGCTGGTGTCCGAGGGGGGACTTGAACCCCCACGCCCGATAAAGGGCACTAGCACCTCAAGCTAGCGCGTCTGCCATTCCGCCACCCGGACCGGGTGTTGTCTTTGCGGCTTTCGTTCTCTCGTCGGCCGCGCTGACAGATGTAACTGTAGCAAAGATCGGCTTGGGGTCCCAAAACGGTTCGGGGCGGGGGTGCGGGGGTGGTGGCGGGGGCAAGGGGGAGTGTGTGGCGGGGGCGTGACCAGGGGGTTTCGGGGGCGCGCAGGGGGTGGATCCGGGTCGGGGGCTGGGGGAGGATGGGCGTACGTGCTCGTACGCCCGGGTGCAGGTCCTGGGGGTGGCGCGCTGGTGCGTCGGTGCGGGCCAAAGACGAGGAGTGACCGTGAGCGAGCGGAGCGAGTCGGCGGGGCCGAGGGCGACGGCTGAGTCGGAGGTCGCCGGGATCTGTCGCGATCTGATCCGGATCGACACCAGCAACTACGGGGACGGCTCCGGCCCGGGGGAGCGCAAGGCGGCGGAGTACGTCGCCGAGCAGCTCGCCGAGTTCGGGGTGGAGCCGCAGATCTTCGAGTCGGCCAAGGGGCGGGCCTCGACGGTGGTGCGGATCGAGGGCGAGGACCGTTCCCGCCCGGGCCTGCTGATCCACGGCCACACCGACGTGGTGCCGGCCAACGCCGCGGACTGGACGTACGACCCGTTCGGGGGCGAGATCGCGGACGGCTGCGTGTGGGGGCGCGGCGCGGTCGACATGAAGGACATGGACGCGATGACCCTCGCGGTGGTCCGCGACCGGCTGCGCACCGGCCGCAAGCCCCCGCGCGACCTGGTGCTGGCGTTCGTCGCGGACGAGGAGGCCGGCGGCACGTACGGGGCGCGGTTCCTGGTGGACAAGCACCCGGAGCTGTTCGAGGGCGTGACCGAGGGCATCGGCGAGGTCGGCGGCTTCTCCTTCACGGTCAACGACCAGGTGCGGCTGTACCTGGTGGAGACGGCCGAGAAGGGCATGCACTGGATGCGCCTGACGGTCGAGGGCCGCGCCGGGCACGGCTCGATGGAGAACGACGACAACGCGATCACCGAGCTGTGCGAGGCGGTCGCCCGGCTCGGCCGGCACAAGTTCCCGCTGCGGATCACCAAGACCGTACGGGCGTTCCTGAACGAGCTGTCGGACGCTCTCGGGGTCGAGCTCGACCCGGAGAACATGGACGAGACCCTGCGGGTGCTCGGCGGCATCGCCAAGATGATCGGCACCACGCTGCGCAACACCGCCCAGCCGACCATGCTCGGCGCCGGGTACAAGGTGAACGTGATCCCCGGCCAGGCCACCGCACACGTGGACGGGCGCTTCCTGCCCGGCTACGAGGAGGAGTTCCTGGCGGAGCTGGACAGCGTGCTGGGCCCGCGCGTGAAGCGGGAGAGCCTGCACTCGGACAAGGCGATCGAGACCACCTTCGACGGCGCGCTGGTGGAGGCGATGCAGACGGCGCTGCGGGCGGAGGACCCGATCGCCCGCGCGGTGCCGTACTGCCTGTCGGGCGGGACGGACGCCAAGTCGTTCCAGGACCTCGGGATCCGCTGCTTCGGCTTCGCGCCGCTGCAGCTGCCGCCGGAGCTGGACTTCGCCGGGATGTTCCACGGTGTGGACGAGCGGGTGCCGGTGGACGGGCTGAAGTTCGGCGTCCGGGTGCTGGACCGGTTCCTCGACGCCTGCTGAGCGTTGCCTGCCGAGCGTTGCCTGTCGAGCGGCTTGGGCTGAGCTCCTTGGGCTGAGCACCTTGGGCGGACGGCCCGTTCCCGGAGTGCCGGGGGCGGGCCGTCCGCATTGTCCGAGCTAATGATTTGGGACAGGGCGAAGGAGATCAACAGAAACGATCCTGCAAGGAAATGCGGATCGAGCGTGCGTGCGAGACGTCACCGTTGCGAGTGAATGGCAAATCTGTTCCGTACCCCGTTTGCCACACCCTCGTTCATCCCTGTGCAACCCGCCGAACGGGTTGCGTTGTCCATACAGGAGGAATGATGAAGGTCAAGAAGATCGCCGCTGTTGCCGCCGCCACCGGTGGCCTGGTGATCGCCGCCGCCGGTGTCGCGTCCGCTCACGGCGGTGCCGCCGCCGAGGGTGTGGCCGCCGGCTCCCCGGGTGTCGTCGCCGGCAACCAGGTGCAGATCCCGGTGCACGTCCCGGTCAACCTGTGCGGCAACACCGTCAGCGTGATCGGTGTGCTGAACCCGGCGTTCGGCAACCACTGCGCCAACTTCTGAGTCACGCTCCGAGCTGCTGAGGCTCGTTGAGCCGACTCATTCGACCCCCGGGTGGCGGACGCGCCGCCCGGGGGTCGCTTGCATGCGGGGTGCGAGTGCGGGGTGCGGAGAGGTGAACAAGGGGGCAATCGCTCGATCGGGTGAAGCTGGTTCGTTCGGCTCAACCTGCCCGCCGTCCTCTCGTTAACTCCTGTGCAGTCGAAGACCTTGCCGGATATCCGGATATACGGAAATTCCGACTTTCGGAAGGTATTTACGTCAAGGTCGTCACGTCGTTCTCGATACGTCAGGGGAAAAGATGAGGAATGTAGCCAAGAAGGGGATCCTCACGGTCGTGGCCACCGGCAGTGTCCTGGCCTCGACCGCCGGCTACGCCTACGCGGGTGCCGAGGCCCAGGGAGGTGCCGCCGGCTCGGCGGGCGTCGCCTCCGGGAACTCGGTGCAGGTGCCGGTCGAGGTGCCGATCAACGCCTGCGGCAACACCGTCGACGTGATCGGCGTGCTGAACCCGTCCTACGGCAACCGCTGCGCCAACGTCAGCGGCCACCCCGAGGCCGCGAAGCCGGGCGGCTCCCACGTGGGCTCCGGCTCCCACACCGGCTCCGGTTCCCACGCAGGCTCCGGGGCCAACGGCGGCACCGGCCGGGGCTCCTCCGCCTCGGGTGCGTCCGCCTCCGGCGTCGCCGCCAACTCGCCCGGCGTGGTCTCCGGCAACAGCATCCAGGCCCCCGTGCACGTCCCGGTCAACGCCTGCGGCAACTCCGTCGACGTGGTCGGCGTCGGGAACCCCGCCTTCGGCAACGACTGCGCCAACGTCGCGCAGCCCGCCCCGGCGCCGAAGCCGGCCGACGACTGCCCCGAGAAGCACAGCCCGTCCATCCCGCCGCAGGCCGGCGGCGAGGTCCCGGGCAACCCGCGCAACGGCGGCCCGTCCACCACCCCCGAGGCCGGCGCACACTCGGCCCCCGCCGTCGCGCCGGTCGCGAGCGGCCAGGTCGCCCCGGTCGCGGCCCGCGCCGCCGCCCCGGCCGTCGCCTCCTCGCCGAGCGGCGCCGTCGGCAGCCAGCTGGCCTCCACCGGCGCCGGTGACGTCGAACTGCTCGGCGCAGCCGGCCTCGCCCTGCTGCTCGGTGGCGGCGTGCTCTACCGCCGCGCCCGCGCCGGTGCCCGCTGAGCGGCCGCTAGGCCACACCCCGCGGCGCCGCACCCCAGCGGCGCTGCCGGAGCACGACGCCGGAGCGTGACGCGCCCGCGGCCGCCTGGAGGTACGGGCGGCCGCGGGCAAGCGGAGGCCCGGCGTGAAAGCCCGTACGAAGGCCTGACGGTGACGTGAAGCCCCGGCCCGAAAGCCCGGCGTGAAATCCCCACCGCGACGGGCGCGTTCCCGGGCCCGGAGCTCCCCGACCCGGCCGCCTCCCGCCCGGGCCTTCCCCGCCCAGGCGCCCCGCCCGTCCACCCCCGCCGCGGCGGGCGGGCTCAGACGCGCTCGCCCGTCACCAGCTCCGGACCTGCCGGATGATCCGTCGTTTCAGCCGGACCGTCCGGCTCCCGTCGGGGAACAGCCGCAGCCGGTCGAGCTCCCAGTGCCCGTACTCGGCGTGCTCGGTGAGCAGTTGGCGTGCCGCGTTGCGCGTGGTGCCGCGCGGCATGCGCAGCGACTGGTACTCGTACTCCGGTTGCCGGACCGGCTTCGGTGGGGTCAAAACGCTCCTCCTGAGAATCACCTGCGCGCAAGCCTACGACCTGCCTCGGACAGTCGGCCCGGGTATTCCCGGACGTCCTCCCGGACGTCCTCCCGGACGTCCTCCCGGACGTCCGTCCGACCCGGCAGGACGCCCCGGACCGGCCGGGGCGCGCCGGCTCGCCTGACAGTGCATCAGTTCCGTTGTTCCTCCGGACGGGATACCCCGATCCCGGCGCGCGAAGCGGCACCCGATCGGCCCCGCGCGGCCCGGCCGCACGCCCTTCGCGCCGGGCATGCGCGGGGACAGAACCACGCGGATCGGACATCAGGGGGGAAGTTGCGGTGAAATCGCGGGTGTAGGTGACAACCGCTGTGCGTACCGACACCGCGGGGAGATAGCGTCTGCACCATGTCTGATGCCGCGCAGCCAACCATTGCCGAGGTACGCGCCGCCGCCGAGGCGGTCAAGGCCGCCATCGACCGTCATCTGGAAGCGGTGTCAAGCCCCAGCGCAGCGGATGATCCCGCTGTGTCCGCCGCCTACGAGCAGCTCGCGACGGCGGCCATCGCCTACGACCAGATCCTCTACGAGGTCTACGACGAGGTCACCCCCTTCGAGATCCCCGGGGACGAGGGTCCGGGCGGCTACCACGGCCCCGAACAGCCGGAGGCGATCAGCGTGCTGATCCGCCGCGACTACCACGTCGCCGACCCCAAGCGGCTGCGCGCCCAGGCCGAGCGGCTCGACGAGTCGCTGACCCCCGGCGGGGGCGGCACCAGCGGGGTGAACGCCGCGATCGGTGTGCTGTTCGGCGAGTACGAGCCGGACGAGATCGCCGCCCGCAGCGAGGAGTTCGGCCTGGAGGAGGCGGACTCGACGCTCTGGGTCGCGGCGGCGGAGCCGACCGAGCCGGGGGAGTGGCTGCCGGAACCCTTCGAGCACGCCGACCCGCAGATGCTGATCTGCCGGTTCGACGTGAGCGAGGTCTACGACGACGAGGACCCCGACGACTGAACCGTTCGTCGTGCGGACACCCGGAGGGCGGGCCCCACCTGTAGGGGGCCCGCCCTCCGCGCGTTCCGCCAACCGCCGGACAGGGCTAGTACGCCGAGGCGGCGTTCTCGGCGAGGATCGCCCGCAGCCGGGTGGTGCGCGGCTGCGCCGGGCGCTCGGTGACGGCCTGGGCGAGCGCCGGGCCCGCCGCGTGCACCACGGACAGGTGCCGCTCGCCGCGGCCGAAGGCGGTGTAGACCCACTGCCGGGTGAGCGCCGGGCCGGCGTCCTCCGGGAGCACCACGACCGCGCCCGGCCAGCGGCGGCCGAGTGCCTGGTGGACGGTCAGCGCCCAGCCGTGCCGCAGCCGGCCGGCCTGGGCGGGCGGGACGGTCCGGCGCGAGCCGTCCGCGTACGCCAGGTGCAGGCCGGTGGCGTCGCCGTCCAGCACCCGGGCCGGGCGGGTGACGCCGGGGGCCGGGGAGTCGACCACCCGGTCGCCCGGGTCGAAGCCGCCGAACCGGCCGGGCCCCGGGTTGAGCCGGGCCTTCGCGGCGGCGTTCAGCGCCCGGGTGCCCGCCGGGCCGCCGTGGCCGGGGGTGAGCAGCACCACCTGCTCGGCGGGGATGCCGAGGGCGCGGGGAATGGAGTCGGTGAGCAGCTGGAGGGCGCGGTGGACGGCTTCGCCGCCGTCCTTCGCGGTCAGGATGACCACCTCCTTGTCCGGCGCCTCGACGGGCTGGAGCTCGCCGATGCCGACGCCGGAGACCAGCTCGCCGATCGGGCCGAAGTCCGGGGTGCGGGAGGCGACCGCCGGGCAGACCCTGGCGGCCAGCAGGTCGGCGAAGAACCGGCCGGGGCCGGCCGACCAGAGCTGGCCGGGGTCGCCGCTGAGCACCAGCCGGGTGCCGTCGGCGAGCGACTCCAGGACGGTGGCGGCCAGTTCGACGTCCAGCAGCGGGGCGTCGAGGACGACCAGGACGTCCAGGGCGAGCGTGCCGTCAGCGGCGCGGCCCGGCCCGGCGGCGCCGGAGAGCAGGTCGGCCAGGGTGATCACGGCGGCCGGGGTGTCGGTGAGCGCGGCGAAGGACTCCCGGCCCTGGTCGGTCCAGGTGGCGGCCCAGACCCGCAGCCCGAGGCCGCCGGCAGCGGCCAGCAGCGCGGCGGGTTCGGCGCGGGCGGCCTCGCCGCCGGTGTGCAGCACCAGGGCGCTGTCGGCGACGGCCTGGATCAGGGCGGTCGCGGAGGAGGACGGCGCGGCCTCGCCGGCAGCCGCCCACGCGGTCGGGCCGGGCGCGGCGGGGGCCTGCGGAGATTCCTCCGCCGTGGCCTCTGCTGTGGCCTCCACCGTGTCCTCCGTGGGGGCCGCGCCCGAGCCGGAGGCCGCCTCGGAGCCGGAGGCCGGCGAGGAGTCGGCCGCGGACTCGGCGTCCTCCGCCGTGTCCTCCTCCTCCGGATCCTCCTCCGCCGCCGCGTCCTCGTCGCCCGGCTCAGGGTCCTCGCCCGGCACGAAGGTCGACATCAGCCGGACCAGCCCGTCCGCGAGGCTCTCCTCGGCCAGCGCGAGCCGCTCCAGGGCGAGCAGCGTCCGGGTCGGCGGCTCCTCGTCCTCGTCGCCGCCCGCCGCGTGCGCCTCGGGGCCGGTCAGCTCCTCCTGGAACGGCATCGCGCGCCCGTCCAGGACGGCGGCCTGGATCGCCGCGGCCGAGTCCGGCAGCCCGTGGCGGTCGAGCCCGGCCGCGATCTCGGCGACCTCGACGGCGGAGTGGCCGCGCAGCGCCGCCTGCTCCAGCAGCCACGGCACCAGCGCCTGGGCGCGGCGCGGGTCACCGGGGCCGGCGGCGGGGCCGAGCAGGCCGCGGGCGAAGCCGTCCGCGTGCTCGGGGCGGACGCCGGGCAGGGACAGTACGGCCCACGGGTCGGAGCGCAGCTGTTCGGCGGCGCCGTCGCCGAACTCGGCGACCGCGGCGGTCGCGAGATCGGCCGGGGCGCCCCCGGCGGTCAGTACCTCGGCGGTGTCCTTGAGCGCCTGCGCGCGCTGCTGGTCGGGCTGCGCGGAAGCCGGGGCCGGGGTCGGGGTCGGGGCCTTGGCGCCCTGGCCGTCCTTGACGTCCTTGGCGTGCTCGGGAGCCGCGGCGCGGCCCTCGCCCTCCGGTGGTGCGGCCTGCGGGCCGACGCTGCGGATCCGCTGCGCCAGCTCGGCGATCGCCGCCGCCTTCTCCGCCGGGCTCGCCGACTGTGCCGGGCTCGCCGTCTCCGCGGGGCTCGCCTTCTCCGTCGGGCTCACCGAGACTGCCGAGGTCTCCTCCGGAGCGCCGTTCTCCGTGTCACTCATCGTCCGCTCCAAGGGTCACTCCACTGCGTGTTCAGCTGAACGAGGGGGGCTACAGCTCGCTCCACCCCTGGTCCGGGTAGCGGTGCACCGGCGACGAGATGTCGTCCAGCGCACCACGGATCTCACCCGGTAGCGTAAGCGCCTCCACTGACAGCGCCGCCTGCAGCTGTGCCACCGTACGGGCCCCGACCAGCGCGCTCGCCACTCCGGGCCGGTCCCGGACCCAGGCGAGGGCGACCGCGAGCGGGCTGCTGGCGAGGCCGTCGGCGGCCGTGGCGACGGCGTCGACGATCCGCCGCGAGCGCTCCCCGAGGTACGGCTGGACGAACCCGGACAGGTACGGCGAGGCGCCGCGCGAGTCCTGCGGGACGCCGTGCCGGTACTTGCCGGTGAGCACCCCGCGCCCGAGCGGCGAGGAGGCGAGCAGCCCGACCCCGGCGTCCGCCGCGGCGGGCAGCGCCTCGCGCTCGATGCCGCGCTGGAGCAGCGAGTACTCCAGCTGGGCCCCGGCCAGCGGGGTCCGCCCGTGGTGGACGCGCTGCCAGGTGGCGGCCTTGGCGAGCTGCCAGCCGCTGAAGTCGCAGACCCCGACGTACCGGGCGCGTCCGGAGGAGACGGCGATGTCGAGGGCGCTGAGCGTCTCCTCGACGGGCGTCATGGGGTCGAAGGAGTGCACCTGCCACAGGTCGACGTAGTCGGTGCCGAGTCGGCGCAGCGAGGCGTCGAGGGCGGCGAGGAGGTGGCCGCGGGAGCCGTCGAAGCGGCGGGCGGACTCCGGCACGCTGCCGGCCTTGGTGGCGATGACGAGTTCGGAGCGGGGGACGAGGTTGTCGGTGAGCCGGGAGATCAGGTATTCGGCGCCGCCGTCGGCGTACACGTCGGCGGTGTCGAGCAGGGTTCCGCCGGCGTCGACGAACTCCTTGAGCTGCTCGGCGGCCTCGTGTTCGTCGGTGTCGCGGCCCCAGGTCATGGTGCCGAGGCCGAGCCGGGAGACCTGGAGACCGGTACGGCCGAGGTGACGCTTTTCCATCGGACGGGTCCTCCACTGGCCGGTGGCACCGGGCGCCCCGGTAGCCCTGAGAACGCGCAGGTGGGGAGAGCGCTCCCCACGTCGGCTGAGCGTAGCGGCCGGTGTCCGGGCAGGGGTGGCGACCCGCAGAACGATCACCTGGCCCGGTCGGCGGCGGGTGTGACCCAGACCACCACTACCGGTCAGTAGCATGACCGGCGAGTGCGCGGCTACCCTCGCCACCAACCCTCACCGACTGGAAGGTTCGGCACATGCGACTCGGAATCAACCTCGGCTACTGGGGTCTCGGCATGGACGCCGACAACATCGCCGTGGCCCAGGAGGCGGACCGGCTCGGCTACTCGGTGTGCTGGGCGGCCGAGGCGTACGGCTCGGACGCCGCGACGGTGCTGAGCTTCGTCGCCGCGAAGACCGAGCGGATCGACGTCGGTTCGGCCATCTTCCAGATCCCCGCCCGCACCCCGGCGATGACCGCGATGACCGCGGCGACCCTGGACACCCTGTCCGGCGGCCGCTTCCGGCTCGGCCTCGGCGTCTCCGGCCCGCAGGTCTCCGAGGGCTGGTACGGGGTGAAGTTCGACAAGCCGCTCGCCCGCACCCGCGAGTACGTGGAGATCATCCGCAAGGCGATGTCCCGCGAGCGGCTGGTCCACGAGGGCGCGCACTGGACGCTGCCGCTGCCCGGCGGCCCCGGCAAGCCGATCAAGCTCACCGTGCACCCGGTGCGCGAGCACATCCCGCTGTACATCGCCGCGATCGGCCCGAAGAACCTGGAGCAGACCGGCGAGATCGCCGACGGCTGGCTCGGCATCTTCTTCTCGCCCGAGCACGCCGCGCTCTCCCTCGACCCGCTGAAGGCCGGCCGCGCCAAGGCGGGGCAGAGCCTGGACGGCTTCGACCTGTGCCCGACCGTCACCATCGCGGTCGGCGAGGACATCAAGGCCGGCGTCGACTCCCAGCGCTCCTACGCCGCGCTGTACATCGGCGGCATGGGCAGCAAGGAGAAGAACTTCTACAACCAGCTCGCCCGGCGGATGGGCTACGAGCAGGCCGCCGACGAGATCCAGGAGAAGTACCTGGCCAAGGACTACGCGGGCGCCGCGGCCGCCGTCCCGCACGACCTGATCGACGCCACCTCGCTGATCGGCGACACCGCCCGGATCGCCGACCGGATGCAGGCCTACGCCGACGAGGGCGTCACCACGCTCACCCTGGCCCCCGCCAGTGTCGACTATTCGCTGGAAGGCAGGATCCACGCTCTCCGCGTCGGTGTGGAGGCGCTGGAGCTGGCAGGGCTCGCCTAGCAGCGGGCATCCCTGGGGGCCCGGGTTCGCCCGTTCAGCGGCGCGAGCCGCCCCGGCCCCTGGGGAACACATGCCCACTATGACCAGCACCAATGACGCGCCCGTGACGCCGTACGACGGCTGCGGGCGCTGTCTGCTCGGCGTTCGCCGACTCTCCCGCGTGCAGGCGGCTACCAGCTCACCGGCACGGCAGCGGGACGCGATCCTCGACTCGGCCGAGCGAGCCGGAGGGCACGTCATCGGGTGGGCGGACGACTGGGAGGTGTCCGGCGCGTCCGACCCGCTCACGCGTCCGAAGCTGGGGCCGTGGCTCAAGGCCCAGCGCGGGCCCTATGACGGACTTGCGGCGTCCGCCGTGGATCGCCTCGGGCGTGACGTCCTGGAGGGGCTGCGGCTCGCCAGGGAGACCAACGCGGGCCGTCTCCTCCTCACCGCTGATCACCCCGGCTTCTGGGACCTGGACGACCCGAGCCAGGAGATCGAGTTCAACGCGAAGCTGTTCGGCGCGCAGATCGAGCACCGGAACATCCGGACACGGAACCGGGACCCGCGCGGTACAGGCCCGTTCGGCGGGGGAGGTCGCGGGGCGGCCCGCGCCATCGCCTTCACGGTCACCCCGCCCGCCAAGGCGTGACCGGCACGGCCCGGAGCCCAATGTCAGATCTGACATTGGGCTCCGGGTGCTCATGTCCAAGTGGACATGAGCACTGCCCCCGTCCTGCCGCCCAGATCGGAGAGTCCATGCCCACGCCCGCCGAGGTCATCCCGGGCGGTGTCGCCCATCCCGGCACCCCCGCGCCCGCCGACCCCGCGCCGACCTCCGCTGCCGAGGCTGACCCCTCCGGCCGGCCGGAGCCCGAGCCCGACCCGCGAGACGCACGAATCGCCGACCTGGAAGCCGAGTTGGCCCACGTCCGCGAGGAGCACAGCGGCGCGTCCGTCGAGGTCGACGAGCTACGCGGCCAGGCCGCCGAGGACGCCCGCCGGGCCGAGACGGACCAGGTCATCGCCGGATACGCGCTGCCGCCGTTCGCCGCCGACGCCGCCCGCACCGCCGCCCCCTTCGTGGACCTGGACGCGCTGTGCCGCAACCTGGCCGAGGCCGTCATCCCGCGCCCGCTGTTCGGCTCCGGCGGGCTCGACCCGGCCCCCCGGCCAAGCCGGACCATCAGGCCATCGCTGAGAGGCTGATCCGCCGGGCGTGGTGACCGGGCCCAGACCCCTGCACCTCGGAATTTTCCGAGGACGCCCCCACGCCAGAACTGCGGAGAATTCCGCAGTTGCCCTGTGCCTCATGTCAGTTCTGACATGAGTCACAGGGCGTGCCTCAAACCTAGCGACGAACTCCGGGCGGGCCGCTCCAGCGCCGCCCGCAGCCTCGCCGCCCACCGCTGGGGCAACCGCATCTGACCGCCCCAGCACACCAGCCCCGGCCGCCCAACGAACTGGGCAGCCGGGGCCTTTCGTGCGTTCTGGGTCGCTCCAGCATGATCCTTAGTCCAACACGGGAATATTTCCGTCCTGTCATAGACATGTGCCGAAGGGCTCTCTAGCGTCATTCCTGGGCGGTCCAGGCAGGGCCGCAGTTCCAGGGGGTTGAGATGGACGACAGGTCGGGTCTCACGCGGCTGACCAACACGGGCAACGGCAGCGGCTCGGGGGAGTGCAACCAGAACGACTGCCCCAACGTGTACCGCACCGAGCGAGGGACCTTCGTGGTTCAGGGGGATGTGTCCAACGCCTTCATGCCGCCCAACGGCGAAGGGCTCGTGGAGATCCCCGAGAGCGTGCTTCGGGAGGCCGTCCGTGCGCTTGGATGGTGATGCTTGGCAGGCCAGGTTCCGGGATTTCAAGACGGAGGCATGGCGCCTGGAAACTCTTCCGGCCTACAACGTGCCGCAGGAGATCGAGGAGCTGCGAGCGTTCCGGGCGGGCGAGCGAATCGACCCGCGTGCGCACTCCAACGATTACACGGACGACCTCAAGCGGGTGCGTCGAGAAGGGAAGTCCAAGGGGCGCGTTCGCATTGTCACGCGACCGCTCTCCGAGTACCTGCGCTACGAGTTCATGTACTATCTGCCGCATGCCTGGGCGGGGGAAGAAATTCGGATCATGGACGTCACGGATCGCCCTAACCCGCTGGCCGGCGTTTCGGACTACTGGATGTTCGACAAAAGGGAGGTGGTGCTGATGAACTACCTGCCCGACGGAACGCAGATCGACCGCACCGTGTTCGAGGGCGACATGAGCCCCTTCGTCGAGTATCAGCGGATTGCAATCGCTGAATCGGTGCCTTTTGAGGAGTACGTGAAGGGCATTGGCGCTTGATCCACAAGAGCTAGGTCAATCGAATTCGGACCTGGCAGCAATCCTTCAAGAGCTTCGCAAGCGAGCTGGACTCTCCGGGGTCCAGCTCGCTCGGCGTGTCAACATGTCGCAGTCCAAAATTTCCAAGATCGAGACCGGCAAGGTCACGCCGTCGCTGGTTGACGTCGAACTGATCCTGCGGGCGTTGGACGCGCCGCCCGATCTCATCGCCCACGTCACGGCGCTTGCCCGCATCGCCAACACGGAGTGGCAGGATGCGAGGGCCCTGCGCAGGAAGGGGCTCGAAAAGAAGCAAGTCGAGTTGGCGACGCTTGAACGTACCACCGGCGAGTTTCGATACTTTCTGCCAACCATGATCACCGGTCTTCTTGCGACTCCTGAGTACATCCGGGCCAGTCTCGCCCCGTTCCCCGGCGATCACTCGAAGGCTATTGCCAAAAAACTTGAACGGCAGGCCGTCCTCTACGAGCCGGCTAAGCGCTTCGACTTCATTCTGACTGAACAGGCTTGCCGCTGGCCTCTTGTTCCCGCGCAGGCCATGGCGATGCAGATTGACCGGTTGGTCTCTGTGTCCCGGTTGCCCAATGTACGCCTCGGGATTATCCCGATGGCTGGTCACATGCCGTGGGCGCCATTGAACGTATTCACCGTCTACGACGAGGCCCTAGCAACTGTCGAGGTCTCCACGGGCGCGCTTGTGTTCCGTGACCCCCGAGACATTCAGGAGTACCTGGACGAGTTCCGGACCTTCGAGGGCTATTCGCTGTGGGGTGAGGATGCTCGGGTCAAGCTGGCGGAGTGGGCCGACCACTATCGAGGGACATCTCAAGATCTTTAGTCGATAGCGGGAATATCGTTGAGTCCCTATCTGGAATTCCCCTAGCCTGGCATCTCATTCCACGAAGCCGAGCGAAAAGGAGCCAGGTGTGTCCGTTGCCGTGAGGTCCGCCGGTTCGCACCGGAGTAGGGAGAAGGCCAGTCCGCAGACGATGGCCGCGTTGAGGGAGCATTACCGGGCGGCGAACCCGACCGGTCGTGCGCTGACCTACCCGCTCGACCCGGAGTGCCCGTGCCCGAGGTGCACGGAGTTGAGGTTGGGCCGCAATGCCGCCGCTTGAACTGGTGGCGGCGCCCGGAGAGCCGAAGCCGGGCATGGTCATGCGCTATGAGGTGGTGGCGGCGGCGGGCTCCCATGTCCTGCGGGATGTGCTCCTGGGCGAGTTCTGCACCCTCCCGGACCTCTCCGGCAAGCCCGTGTTGCTCGCCTTCCCCGACGCTTACCACGCGCGTCTGTGGCTGATGACGGCCGACACCCGTAAGCAGTACGCGGTGAACGCCACCCGCATCCGCGCCGAGCAGGGCAAGAAGCCGTTGCAGGAGCACGCCGGATGGCTGCGGTTCGACCTCTATACCCCCGCGCCGGCCGACCCGTCCAACGCCTCGGGCGGGGCCGATCCGGTGGCTGCCGAGGTGGCCCGACAAGCAACCCTGCATTCGGATCGCCTGCGGTACCGGCACCAGCACTGACGCACCCCAATTGGTCTGATCATCACGGGATTTGGTGTCGGTGGGGTGGGGTGCGGGATCGTGGGCCGACCGCGCGAGCGGCGCGCGGTGGCCCGACCAATGAAGGGGCGAAACCCATGAAGAAGATCGCTGCGAAGCTCTGGCGGATCATCCGGGGCCCGATGCAGTGGCGCGTTCTGTGGCTGTGGCACTCCAAGTTCATGGTCGGGGTCACGGGCATCGTTCGCGACGACGAAGGCCGGGTGTTGCTCCTCAAGCACCGGATGTGGCCGGAGGGTCGGCAGTGGGGGCTACCGACCGGCTACGCGAACAAGGGCGAGAGCTTCGAAGAGACGATCATCCGTGAGGTCAAGGAGGAGACCGGACTCACGGTGAAGGTGTGCGAGCTGGCGCACCTGAAGAGCGGATACAAGCTGCGCGTCGAAGTCGCCTACGAGGCGCTGTACGTCAGCGGACGGATCAAGGTCGCTTCGTTCGAGATCTTGGAGGCCCGATGGTTCTCACCGGACAAGCTCCCCGAGGGAGTGCAGGAGTCGCACCGACAGCTGATCAGCCGTCAGCGCTTCTGACCCTCGGTCGCTCGCTCACCCCCTCGTGTCTGGGGCCGAACGAGCACCTGGCCGGAGACGTGACCGAGCGCGCCGAGTTGGCGCACCTGCTGGCCTCGCGCCGGGCGACGGCGGCGCTGGACCAGGCGCACCCGCACGTGACGTTCTCGCTGCTCCACTGGGTGCTGGACACCTGGGCGGACGAGTCGGCGCGGGAGGTGTTCCGGCAGGGGGCGGCGCTCCTGGCCGACCGCTACCGGGAGTTGGGGTTGAACCAGCTCCTGCCGATCGATCGGGTGTGGGTCGGGGTGCGCTCGACGCAGCCCGACGCGTTCGGCGGGTTCCATCACCCGAACCAGGGCTACCGGCACGAGCAGATGGCCTCCGTGATCACGAGGTACGGGCGGCTGAGCGACCCCCGGCTGACCTCGCCCGAACTGGTGGCGCTGGACCTGCTCCGGTCCTACGCGCATGACTGCCTCCACTGGGGGTCGTTCCGGGAGTACCGGTTCCAGGACGGGCACGTGGTCCGGAGCCGGTACGGGATCAACCGGCGTGACCCGCAGGGGCGCACCTACTCGGCGCGGGACCAGGAGGACGCCGTCTCGACTCGGAACCTCGGGATCGTGATGGAGGGGGCGACCGATCGGGAGGCCCGGACGATCGCCGCCACGGTGGCCGATCGGCTCGACCTGGCCGAGCGGATCGCACTGCCCGATCGGCTGGCCTTCCGTGACACCACTGGCCGCCTGGAGCCGTCCGACTTCGACCAGGCGGAGCCCGGCATCGCGACCCGCTTCCACCTGGCGATGGCCGGATACGAACACGGGGTCGGGGCGCGGTATCAGCGCTTCCTGACCGAGATGGGCGGGACCGATGCTGGCGCGCTGCACGGCCTGATAGTGGCCGCGACGATCGGCGGGGACCTGTCCGGCCTGACCGGGTGGCTCGACCAGCGGCACGGTTCCCGGGTGTTCCCGCGCATCTTCCGCTCATCGGCCTACACCGGGCCGGACCCCGGCCAGTAGCCGCCCGTCCGTGCGCCGTTCCCCCGTGGCGCACGGGCGGGCGCACGGTTGGGCACGGCCGGAGTCCGGCCGCAACGAGGGCGCTATCCTTCCAGGTGATAAACGAATCCGGCCCCGTCCGGCTTCACCCTGGACGAGCGGATCCAGGCGCTGCGCACCGGCGTCGAGGCCCTGGAGCGCGCCGGGCTGGCGTAGCCACCCGGGGCCGTCGAGCGGCACTACAGCCAGTCGTGCCGCTTGAACACCCGGTGCAGCACTATGCAGACCGCGACCATCAGCGACAGCACCGCCGGGTACCCCCAGGGCTGGCGCAGTTCGGGCATGTCCTCGAAGTTCATCCCGTAGACGCCCGCGATCATCGTCGGCACGGCGGCCAGCGCCGCCCAGGCCGAGATCTTCCGCATGTCGTTGTTCTGCTGCACGCTGACCTGCGCCAGGTTGGCGTTGAGGATGTCGGACAGCAGCCGGTCCATGCCCTCGACCTGGTCGGTCACCCGGGCCAGGTGGTCGGCGACGTCCCGCAGGTAGGGCAGGGTCTCCGGGCGGATGTACGGCTCGCCGCCGCGGGCCAGGCGCAGCGTCGGTTCCAGCAGCGGGCCGGTGGCGCGGCGGACGGTCATCACCTGGCGCTTGTAGCCGTAGATCCGGCCGGCGGTGTCGCGGCCGACCCGGCCGGGGGCGAAGACGTCCGCCTCCAGTTCGTCCAGGTCGGTCTGGAGCCCGGTGGCCACGTCCATGTAGCCGTCGACGATGGTGTCGCAGACCGAGTGCAGCACCGAGCTGGGCCCGTAGCGCAGCAGTTCGGGCTGCTTCTCCAGCCGGGCCCGCAGGCCGGAGAGCGGGGCGTCGGCGCCGTGCCGGACGGTCATCACGAAGTCCGCGCCGAGGAAGACCATCACCTCGCCGATGGTCACCGCGTGGGCGCCGGGGTGGTAGCCGAGCGTCTTGAGGGCGACGAACAGGGAGCCCTGGTACGGCTCGATCTTGGGGCGCTGGTGGGCGCTGACGGCGTCCTCGACGGCCAGCGGGTGCAGGGCGAACTCCCGTCCGACGTGGTTGAGTTCCTCGGCGGTGGGCTCGAACAGGCCTATCCAGACGAAGCCGCCGGGCCCGGCGGCGCGGGCGGCGGCGAGCGCGCCGGCGAGGTCGTCGGGGGCCTCGATCCGGTGGCCGTCGTGGTAGCTGGCGCAGTGGACGATCATCGGGCCATTGTGGCCCGGGGCGGGGTGCCCGGGGCGGAGCCGGGCCAGGACGGCGTCGCGGGCCGGTGCCGGCGGCGGCCCAGGAGGGCCCGCAGCCCACCGCGCGTTGCGCGCCCGCACCCCACGGCCGCGCACCCCGCGCCCGCACCTCGCACCGACACTCCACGCCCGCGTCCGGAGGCCGTAGGCTGAGCCCCATGCCCACCCTGCTGCTCGTCCGCCACGGCCGCTCGACCGCGAACACCGCCGGAATCCTGGCCGGTTGGACGCCCGGCGTGGACCTCGACGACACCGGGCGCGGGCAGGCCGCCGCGCTGGCCGGCCGGCTCGCGGGGATCCCGCTGGTGCAGGCCGTCAGCAGCCCGCTGGAGCGCTGTCGGCAGACCCTGGAGCCGCTGCTGGCGGCTCGGCCCGAGCTGGGCCCGCCCGCCGAGGACGAGCGGCTGGGCGAGTGCCACTACGGCGAGTGGACCGGCCGGCCGCTGGCCGAGCTGGCCAAGGAGCCGCTCTGGCGCACCGTGCAGGACCACGCGGCCGCCGCGGCCTTCCCCGGCGGGGAGTCGTTGCGCGAGCTGAGCCACCGGACGGTCGGCGCGGTCCGGGAGTGGAACGAGAAGATCGCCGCCGAGCACGGCGCGGACGCGGTCTGGCTGGCCTGCTCGCACGGGGACGTGATCAAGGCGGTGGTGGCCGACGCCCTCGGCCTGCACCTGGACCACTTCCAGCGGATCAGCGTCGAGCCCTGCTCGGTCACCGCGATCCGCTACACCCCGCAGCGGCCCTTCGTCCTGAGGATGGGCGACACCGGCGACCTCGCCTCGCTCGCGCCCAGGCCCGGCGCGGCCCCGGCCGCCCCGGCGGGCGACGCGGTGGTCGGCGGCACCACCTGAGGCGGTCGCTCCGCCTGACCCGCCTGACCCGCCTGGTACGGCCCTGGACCGACCGGCGCCACCCGACCTGACCGGAGCCACCCGGCCCGGAGCCGCATGACGTGGGCGGGAGAGCCGTCGCACCCCGCCCCGCAGGGACCGGCGGCACCGCCTGAGCTGGCCGGTGCCACTGCGGCTCGGCTCCCCTGCGGGGGCCCGGAGGTCGTAGGGTGACTAACGAGCCCCGCCGCGTGGCGAGCCCGCGCGCGGGCCGCCGTACGGCAGCCCGAGCCATGACGTCCGAACGATCCCTGTGATCCCCACGACCGACACGATCCGGAGCGAGAGCGTGCCCCGTCAGGTCTTCTTCTACGACCAGCCCGAACGGTTCGTGGCCGGCACCGTCGGCCAGCCCGGCGCCCGGGCGTTCTACCTCCAGGCCAGTGCCCGGGGCCGGATCACCAGCGTCCTGTTGGAGAAGACCCAGGTGGCGGCGCTCGCCGAGCGGATCGAGGAGGTCCTGGACGAGGCGCTGCGGCGCAGCGGCGGCGACGTCTCCATCCCGGCCGCCGCCCCGCAGGACCTGCTCGACACCGCGCCGCTGGACCTGCCGCTGGAGCAGGAGTTCCGGGTCGGCACCATGGCCCTGGCCTGGGACAGCGTGGACGGCTGCCTGGTGGTCGAGGCGCAGGCGCTGATCGAGGCGGAGGAGGACGGCGAGGACGAGGACAGCGCCGCGGCGGTCTTCGAGGACGACGACAACGGTCCGGACATGCTGCGGGTGCGGCTGTCCGGCGCGATGGCCCGGGTGTTCGCCAAGCGGGCGCTGGACCTGGTCTCGGCCGGCCGCAAGCCCTGCCCGTTCTGCAACCTGCCGCTCGACCCGGAGGGCCACCTGTGCCCGCGCGCGAACGGCTACCGGCGCTGAACACCGAGACCCCGCCGCAGGCGGACCCGGCGGCCGCCGCCGCCCTCGCCGCCGACGTGCCCACCGCGTTGGAGCTGCTGCGCGAGGGCGAGTTGACGGTGCACGGGCGCCTCACCGAGGCGTCCAACGCCGCGCTGTACTGCACCGCCACGCACGGTTCGCTGAGCGCTCAGGCCGTTTACAAGCCGGTCGCCGGGGAGCGCCCGCTGTGGGACTTCCCGGACGGCACGCTGGCCGGCCGCGAGGTCGCCGCGTACGAGGTGTCGGCCGCGACCGGCTGGGCGCTGGTGCCGCCGACCGTGCTGCGCGACGGGCCGCACGGGCCCGGGATGGTGCAGCTGTGGGTCGAGCCGGATCCGCAGGCCGAGCCGCTGCTGGCCCTCCAGGACCCGCGTGGCCCGGAGCACGGCTGGCTGCCGATCGTGCGGGCCGAGGTCGGCGGGGGACGCACCGCGCTGCTGGTGCACCACGACGACCAGCGGCTGCGCCGGCTCGCCGTGCTGGACGCGGTGCTCAACAACGCCGACCGCAAGGGCGGCCACCTGATCCCGGCCGCCGACGGCCGGGTCTACGGCATCGACCACGGCGTCACCTTCAACACCGAGGGCAAGCTGCGCACCCTGCTCTGGGGCTGGGCCGGCGAGCCGCTGCCCGCCGAGGCGCTGGAGGTGCTGACCCGGCTAGCCGAGCGGCTGGACGGCGAGTTGGCCGCGCGCCTCGCCCCGCACCTGACCGCCGCCGAACTGGAGGCGACCCGCGCCCGGGTGGCCGGGCTGCGCCGCACCGGTCGGCACCCACTGCCCTCCGAGGACTGGCCCTCGATCCCCTGGCCCCCGGTCTAGGACGTATCCCGCGGACCGGTTCGGGCCGGCTGATGGTCTGGACCTGTCCGCGAACCGGCAGCACACTGCTCCGATGGACGCGTTACGGACCACCCCCACCCCCCGTACCACGCCGGACCTGCCGCTGCACCGGCTCCAGGTCCCGCTGCCGCACCTGCTCCCGTTCGCCATCGGGAGCTTCGACACGATCGGCCCGCTGTCCCGGGCGGGCTTCCCGCACCGGCACTCGTTCTACGAGATCGTCCACGTCACCGGCGGCCGCGGCGCCCACGTCCTGGACCTGGTCCACCGGCCGCTGGCGCCACCGCAGTTGTGCGTGATCACACCCGGCCAGGTGCACTACTGGTCGGACGCGGACGAACTCACCGGCCAGGTCGTCCTGTTCAACGAGGACTTCCTGCTCCGGAACCCGCAGGACCTCGCCGCGCTGCGCACCCTGGCCACCCGCCCCGCGCTCGGACTCGGCGAACAGGCCGGGCCGGTCGGCGCGTTGCTCGCCGACATGGAACACGAGTACCGCTCCAGGCAGCCCGGCTACCAGGGCGTGCTGCGGGCCAGTCTGCACATCCTGATCGTCCGGGCGCTGCGCGCCGCCCGGCCGGGGGAGCGGCCGTCGCCGCCCGGCCGCCCGACCGAAGTGGCCTCCGCCTTCACCCGGTTGATCGCCGGTCCGGGCGGGGTGCGGTACTCGGTGGCGTCCAGTGCGCAGGAACTCGGCGTCTCGCCGGGCCACTTGCAGACCCTGGTCAAGCAGGCCACCGGCCGCACCCCGGGCGGGCTGATCCGCCGCCAGCAGACCCTGGAGGCCAAACGGTTGCTGGCGTGCACGGATTTGACGATTCGTCAGGTCGCGAAGGAGGCGGGCTTCGCCGACCCGGCCTACTTCTGCCGCTTCTTCCGGCGGGAGACCGGGATGACGCCGGGGGAGTTCCGGGCCCGGGTCGACGGAAATCACCACGATCCCCGGATCGCGTCCATCGCGGCGGCCCCGGACGGCCCGTAACTTTGCTGGTGGCCACCGGTGGCCGGTCCGGCGCGCGCGGACGGGCGGCCGGTTCGGCCCTTGTCATGCCCCCACCATGGCAAGGGCCGCCCCCCCACATCCACCCCCCACCCGAAGGAGAGGGCGCATGCCCACGCCCGACGGCATGATCAGCCGCAAGACCGTCCTGAAGGCCGCTGCCGCGCTCGGCGCCGCCCCGCTGCTGGTCGGCGGCGGCGTCGCGCTGGCCCGTGAGCAGGCCGGCACCGGCCGGCCCCTCGGCCTCACCCCCGAGTGCCACGACGGCGACGACCCCACCATCGAGCAGACCGAGGGCCCCTACTTCAAGCCCAACTCCCCACTGCGCAGCTCCATGGTCAACGACGGCCCCGGCACCCGGCTGACCGTCAGCGGCTACGTCTTCGGCCGCGCCTGCCGACCGATCTCCGGCGTCCTGCTGGACTTCTGGCAGGCCGACGACAACGGCGCCTACGACAACGCCGGCTTCACCTTCCGCGGCCACCAGTTCACCGACGCGAACGGCGCCTTCAAGCTGGACACGATCGTCCCCGGCCTCTACCCGGGCCGCACCCGGCACCTCCACGTCAAGCTCCAGGCGCCCGGCCGCCCGGTGCTCACCACCCAGCTCTACTTCCCCGGCGAGCCGCGCAACAGCACGGACACCATCTACGACGCCCGGCTGCTGATGAACGTCCGCCAGAACGGCCCGGGCCGTGAGGGCAGTTACGACTTCGTCCTGGACGTGCCGCAGACCCCGGGTACGCCGAGCCCGACCCCCACCGCCACCCCGACCGGAACCCCCACCGGAACGCCCACGCCGCCGAGCGGCAGTTGGAAGCCGGGAGCCTCCTACAACGCGGGCGACCGCGTCACCT
This sequence comes from Kitasatospora sp. NPDC058478, assembly GCF_042720345.1. Lineage (NCBI taxonomy): Bacteria > Bacillati > Actinomycetota > Actinomycetes > Kitasatosporales > Streptomycetaceae > Kitasatospora > Kitasatospora sp. NPDC058478. The sequence goes on from NZ_JBHXML010000024.1 coordinate 29,621, forward strand.
ACTCCGGCGCCTCCTACCTCTGCCTCCAGGCGCACACCGCCATGGTGGGCTGGGAGCCGCCGAACGTGCCGGCCCTCTGGCAGCGGTCGTAGCGGCTCCGGCCGCGTTCCCCGGGGTGCCGGGCGCCCGGTCGGCGGCAGGGTCGACCGGGCGCTCAACCGTGTCCGAAAGCCTGCCCAACGCCTGCCCAACGCCTGCTCGACGCCCGCCCAACGCCCGCCCGAAGCCTGCCGCATTCCTGCCCGAAACAACGCCGGGCCCGTCAAGGTCCGCTCCTTATCAGTCGGGAAGCGGTCCGGCAACGACAGGAAGCGAATCCAGTCGATCTTGTGTACTGGTTAGGCTTTCAAATGTTCGCAAGGTTAAAGTCGGTTCCATGCATGCCTGGCCCGCCTCCGAGGTTCCCGCCCTGCCTGGTCAGGGGCTCCCCCTCCGTATCTTCGACACCGCAGCGGGCACGGTCCGCGAGGTCGTGCCGCAGGACGGCACTGCCCGGATCTACGTCTGCGGCATCACCCCCTACGACGCGACCCACATGGGCCACGCCGCCACCTACAACGCCTTCGACCTGGTGCAGCGCGTGTGGAAGGACGCCGGCCACGACGTCCTGTACGTCCAGAACGTCACCGACGTGGACGACCCGCTGCTGGCCCGGGCGGTCGAGACCGGTCAGGACTGGGTGGCCCTCGCCGAGCGCGAGACGGCCCTGTTCCGCGAGGACATGACCGCCCTGCGGCTGCTCCCGCCGGCCCACTACATCGGCGCCGTCGAGTCGATCCCGTGGATCGTCCCGCTGGTCCAGAAGCTGCTCGCCGGCGGCGCCGCCTACCAGGTGGACGGCGACATCTACTTCTCGGTCGAGTCCGACCCCCGCTTCGGCCAGGTCTCCGGCCTCGACCAGGAGGCCATGCGCCCGGTCTTCGCCGAGCGCGGCGGAGACCCGGACCGCCCGGGCAAGCGCCACCCGCTGGACGCCCTGCTCTGGCTCGCCGCCCGCCCGGGCGAGCCCGCCTGGGAGACCGAACTCGGCCACGGCCGCCCCGGCTGGCACATCGAGTGCGTCGCCATCGCGCTGCAGTACCTCGGCATGTCCTTCGACATCCAGGGCGGCGGCAGCGACCTCTCCTTCCCGCACCACGAGATGGGCGCCTCGCACGCCCAGGTCGCCACCGGCGCCCACCCGTACGCCAAGGCGTACGTGCACGCCGGCATGGTCGGCCTGGACGGCCACAAGATGTCCAAGTCCCGCGGCAACCTGGTCTTCGTCTCGGCGCTGCGCCGCGAGGGCGTCGACCCGGCGGCGATCCGCCTGGCGCTGCTCTCGCGCCACTACCGCGAGGACTGGGAGTGGACCAAGGCGACCCTGGACGAGGCCGTCGAGCGCCTCGCCCGCTGGCGGGCCGCGGTCTCCCGGCCGGACGGCCCGGCCGCCGAGCAGCTGCTCGACGAGGTCCGTACGGCGCTCGCGGACGACCTGGACGCGCCCGCCGCGCTGGCCGCCGTCGACCGCTGGGCCGAGCGGCAGGAGGCCGGGGGCGGCACCGACATGGGTGCGCCCGGCCTGGTCAGCCGCACCGTGGACGCCCTGCTGGGCGTCGCGCTCTAGAGTCCTCCCTCAACACGCCGAAGGGGCGTCCGGACCAGGTGTCCTGACGCCCCTTCGGCGTTGTCCGGGGCGGGCCCCGGGGCGGCGGCTACTCCTCGTCGCCGTCCTGGCTCTCCCGGGCCGCGCCCGGGGCCTCCGGCTCGGCCGGCCGCTCCGCCGTGGCGTGCCCGGCCACCGGCTTCTCGCCGGTCGGCCCGACGTTCTCCCGGCGGCGCAGGTAGCGCTCGAACTCGCGGGCGATCGCGTCGCCGGAGGCTTCCGGCAGCTCCGCGGTGTCCTGCGCCTCCTCCAACTGCTGGACGTACTCGGCCACCTCGCTGTCCTCGGCGGCCAGCTGGTCCACGCCCAGCTGCCAGGCCCGGGCGTCCTCGCCGAGCTCGCCCGGCGGGATGCGCAGGTCGAGCAGGTCCTCCAGCTTGTTGACCAGGGCCAGCGTCGCCTTGGGGTTCGGCGGCTGCGCGACGTAGTGCGGCACGGCCGCCCAGAGCGTCACGGCCGGGACCCCGGCGTGCGTGCAGGCCTCCTGGAGCACCCCGACGATGCCGGTCGGGCCCTCGTAGCGGCTCTCCTCCAGGTCCAGCCGGCGGGCCAGCTCCGGGTCGGAGGTGACGCCGCTGACCGGCACCGGGCGGCTGTGCGGGGTGTCGCCGAGCAGCGCGCCCAGGATCACCACCAGCTCGATGCCGAGCTCGTGCGCGAAGCCGAGCAGCTCGTTGCAGAACGAGCGCCAGCGCATGCTCGGCTCGATGCCGCGCACCAGGACGACGTCCCGGGTGGTCGGCTCGGTCACCCGGATCACCGAGAGCCTGGTGGTCGGCCAGGTGATCCGGCGGATGCCGCCGTCCAGCCAGACCGTGGGCCGGTTGACCTGGAAGTCGTAGTAGTCCTCCGCGTCCAGGGCGGCGATCACCTTGCCGCCCCAGGTGTCGTCCAGATGTGCCAGAGCCGCGGAGGCGGCGTCGCCCGCGTCGTTCCAGCCCTCGAAAGCGCAGACCATCACCGGGTCGATCAACTCGGGAACATCTTCCAGCTCGATCACCCAGCGTCTCCCTCCGGTCGGCGGTCGAACCTGCGCCGCCTCGGCTGGCCTGCCGGGGCGCCGACGGGTCGGCTGCCGACTGTCGAACCTCTCGTCACCCATGGAACGCCTCGCCCCATGGTCCCTACCTGCCCAGCCTACGGGCTTTGATGCGCACCGCGGCCGGGCACCGGGACAGTCTGGGGGAGCGTGCCGCCCCGATCCAGCGGATATCCGGACCGTCCGAGCTGACGATCCGTCAGCTCCTCCGGGGTGGGTGCGGACGGTGTCCGAGCGGCGACGCGGCGCGACGGCACGCCCTCTCTGCGCACACCCTTCCCGCACGCACCCTTCCCGAGGGCGCCCCTCCCGCGCTCGCCGCCGGAACCCCTCAGGCGTCCACCCACCCGCGCCGGTACGCCGCCCAGTGCTCCGGGGTGGCGGCGAAGTCCACGTACAGCGCGACGCCGAAGTTCCGCCGCCCCGGATCCTGGCGGCCCAGGCCCAGCCGGACGCCCCGGACGGCGGCCGGCACGGTCTCGGCGTCACCCCGATGGCCGTGCCGGTCGTCCCAGAAGAACGGCAGGCCGATCAGCAGGTCCACCCCGGCCGGGGTGGCCTCCAGCGCCAGTTCGGTCTGCAGGGCGACGTAGCCGCCGAACAGCGGCTCGGTCGGCATGCTGGTGTCGTACGCCATCACGGCGACCTGGTCGACCCGGCGGGCGGTCTCGGTGAAGTACGCCTGGTCCCACCACTTGCCGTGGTCGGTGAGCAGGATCCCGGCGGTGTGCAGGCCGGGCACCGGGTCGAGCTGGGGGACCGCCACCGAGAGCGCCGCGCCGCGCCCGGCCGTGACCGGGCGGACCTGGTCGAGCAGGGCCAGCCAGCCGGCGCTGCCGGGCCGGATCGGTTCCATGTCGAAGTGCACGCCGTCGAAGCCGAGGTCCAGCACCTGCCGGGCGGAGGCGGTGACCCGGTCCCGGGTGGGGGCGTCCTCCAGGTCCAGGGCGTCCTTCTCCGGCTTGACCTCGTCGCCCAGCCAGCTCTGCACCCGGACGTCCGGCAGCGCCCGGTGCACCGCGTCGGTGAACCAGCGGCCCCGGGGGTGGACGGCGGGCGGCAGCGAGCCGTCGTGTTCCAGCGGGCCGGTGTGCACGTACAGGTCGCGGACGCCGGTGCCGGCCAGCTGCCGCACCAGCGCGGCGACGTCGGCCTCGCCCTTGCGGCCGTCCATCCAGGCGTGGCCGAGCCAGAGCGCGTCCCGGCCGCGGGTGCGGGCCTCGGCGGACGGGTCGCCGGTGTAGTGCAAGCGGATCGCGACGAAGGCGGAGCCGAGCGCGGCCGCCGGTACGGCCGCCGCGAGGCCCAGTGCCAGCAGCGCCCGGCGCCACCAGGACCAGCTCCGCCAGCGCTTGCGCAACGCCCGGAACGGGGCCGACAGGGCCCCCGTGACGCGTCGCGCGACGGTCGGGAATCGGCCCACGCGGTTGCTCCCCCCTTGCGGTCGAACGCTCAGGATACGGAATGCGACCGCAGGCCGGGGCGCGGGCCGGATACCCTGGCCACGTGCGGGCCCGAGTAAGCGGGCCCGCAAAGCCGACAGCCGTCGCACCAGGGAGAAGCCCCATGGCCACTGCAGCCAATCCGTCCATCACTCAGCAGAGCCGCGCGAACGCGTTGCGTGAAGCGCTCGCCACCCGGGTGGTGGTCGCCGACGGTGCGATGGGCACCATGCTCCAGGCACAGGATCCGACGCTGGAGGACTTCCAGAACCTGGAGGGCTGCAACGAGGTCCTCAACGCCACCCGGCCGGACATCGTGCGCTCCGTCCACGAGGCCTACTTCGGGGTCGGCGTGGACTGCGTCGAGACCAACACCTTCGGCGCCAACTTCTCCGCACTCGGCGAGTACGAGATCGCGGAGCGCATCTTCGAGCTGTCCGAGTCCGGCGCCCGGATCGCCCGCGAGGTGGCCGACGCCCACGCCGCCGACGGCCGCACCCGCTGGGTGCTCGGCTCGATCGGCCCCGGCACCAAGCTGCCCACCCTCGGCCACGCCCCGTACGAGACGCTGCGCGACGGCTTCCAGCAGAACGCGGCCGGCCTGATCGCGGGCGGCGCCGACGCGCTGCTGGTCGAGACCAGCCAGGACCTGCTGCAGACCAAGGCCGCCATCCTGGGCTCCAAGCGCGCCCTCGCCGAGGCCGGGCTGGACCTGCCGGTGCTGGTGCAGGTGACCGTGGAGACCACCGGCACCATGCTGCTCGGCTCCGAGATCGGCGCCGCGCTGACGGCCCTGGAGCCGCTCGGCGTCGACTACATCGGCCTCAACTGCGCCACCGGCCCGGCCGAGATGAGCGAGCACCTGCGCTACCTGGCCAAGAACGCGCGGATCGGCCTGTCCTGCATGCCGAACGCGGGCCTGCCGGTGCTCGGCAAGGACGGCGCCCACTACCCGCTCTCCCCGGCCGAACTGGCCGACGCGCACGACGTGTTCACCCGCGAGTACGGCCTCTCGCTGGTCGGCGGCTGCTGCGGCACCACGCCCGAGCACCTGCGCCAGGTGGTCGAGCGGGTGCAGGGCCGGCCGGTCACCCCGCGCACCCCGCAGCCGGAGTCCTCGGCGTCCTCGCTGTACCAGGCGGTGCCGTTCCGCCAGGACACCTCGTACCTGGCGATCGGCGAGCGCACCAACGCCAACGGCTCGAAGAAGTTCCGCGAGTCGATGCTGGCCGGCGACTGGCAGGCCTGCGTGGAGATCGCCCGCGACCAGATCCGGGACGGCTCGCACCTGCTGGACCTGTGCGTGGACTACGTCGGCCGCGACGGCGTCGCCGACATGAAGGAGATCGCCGGCCGGCTGGCCACCGCCTCCACCCTGCCGATCGTGCTGGACTCCACCGAGCCGCAGGTGCTGCGGGCCGGCCTGGAGGCGCTCGGCGGCCGCGCGGTGCTCAACTCGGTCAACTACGAGGACGGCAACGCCCCGGACTCGCGCTTCGGCCGGATCGCCTCGCTGGCCCGCGAGCACGGCGCCGGCCTGATCGCGCTGACCATCGACGAGGAGGGCCAGGCCCGCACCGCCGACAAGAAGGTCGAGATCGCCGAGCGGCTGATCACCGAGCTGACCGCCGACTACGGCGTCGACGAGGGCTCGATCCTGGTGGACTGCCTCACCTTCACCCTGGCCACCGGCCAGGAGGAGTCCCGCCGGGACGGCATCGAGACCATCGAGGCGATCCGCGAGCTCAAGCGCCGCCGCCCGGCCGTGCAGACCACGCTGGGCCTGTCCAACATCTCCTTCGGCCTCAACCCGGCCGCCCGGGTGGTGCTGAACTCGGTCTTCCTGCACGAGTGCGTGGAGGCCGGCCTGGACTCGGCGATCGTGCACGCCTCCAAGATCCTGCCGATCTCCCGGATCCCCGAGGACCAGCGCGAGGCCGCCCTCGACCTGGTCTACGACCGCCGCCGGGACGGCTACGACCCGCTGCAGCACCTGCTGGAGCTGTTCGACGGCGTCTCCTCGGCCTCGGTCAAGGCGTCCAAGGCGGAGGAGCTGGCCGCGCTGCCGCTGGACGAGCGCCTGCAGCGCCGGATCATCGACGGCGAGCGCAAGGGCCTGGAGGCCGACCTGGACGAGGCGCTGGCCGGGCGGCCCGCGCTGGAGATCATCAACGACACCCTGCTGTCCGGCATGAAGGTGGTCGGCGAGCTGTTCGGCTCCGGCCAGATGCAGCTGCCCTTCGTGCTCCAGTCCGCCGAGGTGATGAAGACCGCGGTGGCCCACCTGGAGCCGTTCATGGAGAAGTCCGACAGCGAGGGCAAGGGCACCATCGTGCTGGCCACCGTCAAGGGCGACGTCCACGACATCGGCAAGAACCTGGTGGACATCATCCTGTCCAACAACGGCTACAACGTGGTCAACCTGGGCATCAAGCAGCCGGTCTCGGCGATCCTGGACGCCGCGCAGGAGCACAAGGCGGACGTCATCGGGATGTCCGGCCTGCTGGTGAAGTCCACCGTGATCATGAAGGAGAACCTGGAGGAGCTCAACCAGCGCAAGCTGGCCGCGAGTTACCCGGTGATCCTGGGCGGCGCCGCGCTCACCCGGGCCTACGTCGAGCAGGACCTGCACGAGATCTACGAGGGCGAGGTCCGCTACGCCCGGGACGCCTTCGAGGGCCTGCGGCTGATGGACGCGCTGATCGCGGTCAAGCGCGGCGTGCCCGGCGCGAGCCTGCCGGAGCTCAAGCAGCGCCGGCACGCCCGGGTCGAGGTGGTGGAGGAGCCGGAGGTCAACCTCGGCCAGATCCGCTCGGACGTCACCGTCGACAACACCGTGCCGACCCCGCCGTTCTGGGGCGACCGGATCGTCAAGGGCATCCCGTTCGCCGACTACGCCTCCTGGCTGGACGAGGACGCGCTGTTCAAGGGCCAGTGGGGCCTGAAGGCGGCCCGCAGCGGCGAGGGGCCCTCGTACGAGGAGCTGCTGGAGACCGAGGGCCGGCCGCGGCTGCGGATGTGGCTGGACCGGCTGCAGACCGAGGGCTGGCTGGAGGCGGCCGTGGTCTACGGCTACTACCCGGCCAACTCCAAGGGCGACGACCTGATCGTCTTCCACGAGGACGGCACCGAGCGCACCCGCTTCACCTTCCCCCGCCAGCGGCGCGGGCGCCGGCTCTGCCTGGCCGACTTCTTCCGCCCGGAGGAGACCGGCGTGCGGGACGTGGTCGGCCTCCAGGTGGTCACCATGGGCAACCGGATCTCGGAGGCGGCGAACGAGCTGTTCGCCGACAACTCCTACCGCGACTACCTGGAGCTGCACGGCCTGTCGGTGCAACTGGCCGAGGCGCTGGCCGAGTTCTGGCACGCCCGGGTCCGCTACGAGCTGGGCTTCTCCGGCGAGGACCCGCAGGACGTCAAGGACATGTTCGCGCTCAAGTACCGGGGCGCCCGCTTCTCCCTCGGCTACGGGGCCTGCCCGGAGCTGGAGGACCGCGCCAAGATCGCCGAGCTGCTGAAGCCCGAGCGGATCGGCGTGGTGCTCTCCGAGGAGTTCCAGCTGCACCCGGAGCAGTCCACCGACGCGATCGTCATCCACCACCCGGAGGCGAAGTACTTCAACGCCCGGTAACCCGGGCGCCTCGTTCCGTTCGCTCTTTTCGGGCGAACCGGGCGTATCCTGGATGATCCTGAACGGGCCGGTCCGCTCACCAGCGGGCCGGCCCGCGCCATCCCCGGGGGGTGCTCGAACGCGCCCGGGGGGTACCGACGGAAGGACTCCCGCCATGACCACCTCCACCGCCGCCCGGATCCTCGACCGCGGGGACGGCCGCGGCCTGCAGGCGGTGCTGCTGGACATGGACGGGACGCTGGTGGACACCGAGGACTTCTGGTGGCAGGCCGAGGTCACCCTGTTCGCCGAGCTGGGCCACGCGCTGACCGACGAGGACCGGGCCCAGGTGGTCGGCGGTCCGATGACGCGGGTGATCGACTACCTGGTCGGCACCACCGGGGTGGACCTCGCTCCGGCGGACCTGACGGTGCTGATCAACCAGCGCTTCGTCGACCTGCTGGCGGGCGGCGTGCCGCTCATGCCGGGCGCCGAACGCCTCCTCAACACCCTGGCCGCACACGGGATTCCGGCCGTCCTGGTGACCGCCTCGCACCGGCACGTGGTGGACATCGTGCTGCGCTCGCTGGGCTCCCACCACTTCGCCTTCACGGTCGCCGGGGACGAGGTGCCGCGCACCAAGCCGCACCCGGACCCGTACCTGGAGGCGGCCCGGCGGCTGGGCGCGGACCCGGCCCGCTGCGTGGTGGTCGAGGACGCGCCGACCGGGGTGCGGGCGGCCGAGGCGGCGGGCTGCCCGGTCATCGCCGTGCCCTCGGTGGCGCCGATCGAGCCGGCCCCGGGGCGGCTGGTGCGCTCCTCGCTGGAGCAGGTCGATCTTGAACTGCTGCGCTCGCTGGTCACTTCGCGGGTGTGATTGTCATCTCATTGCGAGGGTGGTCTACTCGCCGGTAAGCGGCCGGATCCGGCCGCCACCGACGCCCGCCCGGGGAGAAAAAGGGCATTGCCTGACAACTCGTCGGGTGTTTCGCGATGCCCTCAACCACCGTGTCCCAAACGTCATCTGCACGGGTATCGGTCGTGCGTGTTCGATATGGCACGCTACTCCAGTTCGTTCCCCTCCCTCGCGCCCTGCCACCGCCGACGACGGGCAACCCCGTCCCGCCCGCGGTCGTACGGGCGCCAGGCCCGCGCACGCCTTCCGCACCCGGAGCGCCCTCGACGCGGGCCGCCGGCCCCGGTCGGACCGCACCCAGAAGGACGCGCCCCGTGAAGACTTCAGCTGAACGCCTGGCAGTACTCGGCTGCGCCGGTCTTGTCGCCGTGACGGCGGCAGGCTGCGGATCGGTCACCGACGCCGTCAAGGGGGACGGCGGCAAGCCGATCGTCATGGGCACCACCCAGCTCACCGGCGTGCTGGACCCGGCCGCCGCCTACGACTCCGGCTCCTGGCTGCTGCTGCGCAACACCTTCCAGTCGCTGCTCACCTTCCCGGCCGCCTCCAGCGCCCCCTCCCCGGACGCCGCGCAGTCCTGCGAGTTCACCGCGGGCGACGCCACCCAGTACCACTGCACCATGCGGACCGGCCTGAAGTTCTCCAACGGCCACCCGCTGACCGCCGCCGACGTGGTGTTCTCGATCGAGCGCACCAAGAAGATCAACGACCAGAACGGCGCGGCCCCCCTGCTCTCCTCGATCAGGAGCGTCGAGGCCAAGGGCGACACCGAGGTGGTCTTCCACCTCTCCACGCCCGACGCCACCCTGCCGGCCAAGCTGGCCGGCCCGGCCGGCGCCATCCTCGACCACCAGGCCTACCCGGCCGACAAGGTCGTCCCCAACGACAAGCTGATCGGCTCCGGCCCGTACCGCTTCGAGACGGTCGAGGTCATGGGCGGCAACGGCGACACCGCCAAGCAGCTGGGCAAGGTCGTCCTGGTGCCCAACGACAAGTACAACGGCGAGGCCAAGCTCCGGAACAGCAAGTTCACCGTCCGGTACTTCGACAAGCCCGCCGACCTGAAGGCCGCGCTGGACAAGGGCGACGTCGACCTCACCGACAACAGCCTGGACCCGAACACCGCCGCCCAGATGCACTCCGACCAGCAGGGCGGCAAGACCGACCTCCAGGTCGTCGAGGGCGACAGCAACGACACCCGCTCGCTGGTCTTCAACACCAAGGACCCGGTCGCCGGCAACGTCGCCGTCCGCCAGGCCGCCGCCCAGCTGCTCGACCGCAAGTCGCTCGCCCGCGACGTCTTCGCCCGGACCGTCCAGCCGCTGTACGCGATGGTCCCGGCCGGCGTCACCGGCCACACCACGGCCTTCTTCGACCGCTACGGCGACCAGGACAGCGGCAAGGCCAAGAAGATCCTCACCGACGCCAAGGTCCAGCTCCCGGTCAAGCTCACCCTCACCTGGTCGCGCTCGCGGGCCGGCAGCGCCGAGCCCGAGACCCTGAAGAAGCAGCTGGAGGCCGGCGGCCTGTTCCAGGTGACCGTCCAGACGGAGCCGGACTGGGACAAGTACCGGGCCGGCTGGTCCGAGGGCCGCTACCAGGCGTACCTCATCGGCTGGTTCGCCGACTACCCGGACCCGGACAACTACATCGCCCCGCTGCTCATCGACGGCGGCGCCTACCACCACGGCTGGGACGACCCGAGGATCAGCCAGAAGCTGGTGCCGGACGGCCTCAAGCAGGCCGACCGCAGCGCCGCGGTGGCCGGCTACGCCCAGATCCAGCAGATCGTCGCCGAGAACGCGCCGCTCATCCCGCTGTACCAGAACAAGGGCTTCTTCGCGTCGCGTTCGTACATCACCGGCGTCGAGTCGACCATCGACACCACCGGCGTGTTCCGCTTCTGGGAGATCAGCCGCAGCGCCGGCAAGTAGACGACCGGACGACACCCCTCGACACGGCGGCCCGCCCGCCTTCCCCCTGGGTGCACGGGGAAGGCGGGCGGGCCGCCGGCACGTTCGGCCGGACAGGGCCTACAGGGCGCCCGGGCGCACCAGCCCGCTCTCGTACGCGTACACCGCCGCCTGCACCCGGTCGCGCAGCTGGAGCTTGGTCAGCACATGGCCGACGTGCGTCTTCACGGTGGTCTCGCTGACGAACAGTTCGGCCGCGATCTCCGCGTTCGAGAGCCCGCGCGCCACCAGCTTCAGCACCTCCAGCTCACGTTCGGTCAGCGCGCTCAGCGCCTGCGGCGGCGCCTCCTCGCCCGAGGGCAGCTTGGTGGCGTACATGTCCAGCAGCCGGCGGGTGATGCTCGGCGCCAGCATCGCCGCGCCGTCCGCCACCACCCGGATCGCCTGCACCAGTTCCTCCGCCGGGACGTCCTTCAGCAGGAAGCCGCTGGCGCCCGCGCGCAGCGCCTCCACCACGTACTCGTCCAGGTCGAAGGTGGTCAGCACCAGCACCTTGGCCGGGCCGTCCCGCCCGGGGCCGGCGATCCTGCGGGTCGCCTCGACGCCGTCCATCCTGGGCATCCGGATGTCCATCAGCACCACGTCGGGCTGCAGCGCCCGCACCTGGTCCAGCGCCTGCTGACCGTCGCCGGCCTCACCGACCACCACCAGGTCGGACTCGGCCTCCAGGATCATCCGGAAACCGGTGCGCAGCAGCGGCTGGTCGTCGACCAGCAGCACTCGGATCGTCACTAGGACTCCTTGCTCATCTGATCCCCCGTGGGATCGTCTTCGTCAGACGTACGCGACAGCGGCAGCGGGTACGGCGGGGGAGTGCCGCCGAACTCCGGGCAACTGGCCTGGTGGTCGCACCAGTCGCAGAGGCGGTTGCGGGTCGCCGGGAACTCCCCGGTGGCCACCGCGTGGGTGATCCGCTCCCAGAGCGCCCGCAGCTTGCGCTCCACCGCGAGCAGGTCGGCCTCGTCCGGGTCGTAGCTGACCACGTCCCCGCCCCCGCCGAGGTAGACCAGCTGGAGCCGCTTGGGGACGACGCCCTTCCAGCGCCACACCACGAGCGCGTAGAACTTCATCTGGAACATCGCCTTGCCCTCGAAGTCCCGCGAGGGCGCCCGGCCGGTCTTGTAGTCCACCAGCCGGACCTCGCCGCTCGGGGCGACGTCCACCCGGTCGATGTAGCCGCGCAGCAGCAGCCCCGACTCCAGGGCCGTCTCCACGTACAGCTCGCGCTCCACCGGGTGCAGCCGGGTCGGGTCCTCCAGCCGGAACCACTGGCCGACCAGCTTCTCGGCGTCCGCCAGCCAGCGGGCGAGCGCCGCGCCGTCCGGATCGTCCGGGAACAGCGAGCCCAGCTCCGGGCGCTCGCCCAGCAGCCGCTCCCACTGCGGGCGCAGCAGGCCCAGCGCCCGCTCCGGCGTCCGCTCGGTCGCGGGGCTGTCGAAGAGCCGCTCCAGCACCGCGTGCACCAGCGTGCCCCTGGTCGCCGCCGCGCTCGGCGGCTCGGGCAGCCGGTCGATCACCCGCAGCCGGTACAGCAGGGGACAGGTCAGGAAGTCCCCCGCCCGGGACGGGGACAGGCCGGTCGGGGGCGCCGCCGGGCGCGCCGGGGCCCCGGCGGCGCTGGTGGTGTCGGTCTGCTGCATGCCTCCGACCCTATTGCCCTTCGCTGTCATCCTGCTGCCACGGTGCTGCCACACCGCGCGGCACAGTGGGTATGAAGCCTGACAGAGGGCCGCACGCCACCGGAGGGCCGCGATCACGTAGCGTGGGCGCACCGGGGCACGACGGGGCAGACGACCGAAGGGATCACGGTGAGCGACAGCAGGGGGCAGCAGACCTCCGACCAGCCACCGCAGGACGACGGCGGCCGCCCGGCAGGGCGACCGCCGAGGCCGCCCGAGCGCGGCAGCGGCCTCCTGGTGGGCCGCCCCTTCGGCGTGCCCATCTACGTGACCCCCTCCTGGTTCGTCATCGCCGCGCTGATCACCTGGGTGTTCGGCGGCCAGCTCGGCGACGTCCTGCCGGACCTCGGCGCCGCCCGCTACCTGCTCGCGTTCTTCTTCGCGGTCGCCTTCTACGCCTCCGTCCTGGTGCACGAGCTCGCTCACACCCTGGTCGCGCTGCGCTACAGGCTCGGTGTACGGCGGATCCAGCTGCAGTTCTTCGGCGGCGTCTCCGAGATCGAGAACGAGGCCGAGAGCCCGTGGCGCGAGTTCTGGCTGGCCTTCGTCGGCCCGCTGCTCTCGCTGGTGCTCGGCGGCGTGTTCTACCTCGCGATGCAGGCCGTGGAGCTCTCCACGGTGCCCGGGGTGCTGCTCACCGGGCTGATGGTCTCCAACCTGGTGGTCGCCGCGTTCAACCTGCTGCCCGGCCTGCCGCTGGACGGCGGTCGGATGCTGCGCGCGGTCGTCTGGGCGATCAGCGGCAAGGCGATGACCGGTACGGTCGCCGCCGCCTGGGTCGGCCGGGCACTGGCCGTCGTGGTGCTGATCGGCCTGCCGCTGTTCAGCGCCGCCCGCGGGATCGAGCGCACCACGACCGACACCCTGGTGGACGCGGTGCTGGCCGCCGTCCTCGCCGCGATCATCTGGAACGGCGCCACCGGGAGCCTGCGCAACGCCCGGCTCAAGGAGGTGCTGCCCGGCCTGCGGCTGCGCGAGCTCGCCCGCCGGACCGTCGAGGTCACCGCCGACACCCCGCTCGGCGAGGCGCTGCGCCGGGCCCGCGAGGCCCAGGCCGGCGCGGTCGTGGTGGTGGACGGCCGGGGCGACCCGATCGGCATCGTCCGCGAGTCCGCCGTCCGCGCGGTGCCCGAGCACCGCCGCCCGTGGGTCGCCGTCGGCCCGCTCGCCCGCGACCTCGAACCCGGCCTGCGGCTGGACGCCGACCTCGGCGGCGAGGACCTGCTGCGCGCCGTCCAGGCGACCCCGGCCGGGGAGTACCTGGTGGTCGAGGCGGACGGCCGGGTGTTCGGCGTCGCCGCGCTCACCGACATCGAGCAGCGCCTCACCGCCGCCGTCGCCGGCCGGTGATCACTCTGGTCGGGCGGACCGTCCGCTTCCCTTAGGATTGACCGCATGTCCGAACCGACCGGTGCCACCCGCCGACGCGGGCCCTTCCAGGTCGGGGACCAGGTCCAGCTGACCGACCCCAAGGGCCGCCACTACACGTTCACGCTCCAGGCCGGGAACCAGTTCCACACCCACAAGGGTGCGTTCCCGCACGACGAGCTGATCGGCGCCCCCGAGGGCACGGTCGTGCGCACCACGGGGAACGTCCCGTACCTCGCGCTGCGCCCCCTGCTCCCCGACTACGTCCTGTCCATGCCGCGCGGCGCCGCCGTGATCTACCCCAAGGACGCGGGGCAGATCCTGGCCATGGCCGACATCTTCGCCGGCGCCCGCGTCGTCGAGGCCGGTGTCGGCTCGGGCGCGCTCTCCACCTACCTGCTGCGCGCCGTCGGCGACACCGGCATGCTGGCCTCGTACGAGCGCCGGCAGGACTTCGCCGACATCGCCAAGGGCAACGTCGAGCGCTACTTCGGCGGGCCGCACCCGGCGTGGAAGCTCACCGTCGGCGACCTCCAGGACAACCTGGTCGAGGCCGACGTCGACCGCGTCATCCTCGACATGCTCGCCCCCTGGGAGTGCCTGGACGTCGCCTCCAAGGCGCTCGTCCCCGGCGGCCTGATCTGCTGCTACGTGGCCACCACCACGCAGATGTCCAAGACCGTCGAGGCACTGCGCGACCACGGCACCTTCACCGAGCCGCAGGCCTGGGAGACCATGGTCCGCACCTGGCACCTGGAGGGCCTGGCCGTCCGCCCGGACCACCGGATGATCGGCCACACCGGCTTCCTGCTCACCGCCCGCCGCCTCGCCGACGGCGTCGAGCCGCCGCTGCGCCGCCGCCGCCCGGCCAAGGGCGCGTACGGCGAGGACTACGACAACGGGGGCTCGGAGTCGACTCTGCGGGAGCGCGCCGCGGCCCGTGCCGCCGCCCGCGCCGTCGAGACCGAGCAGCCCGACCTGGGCTGACCGGGATCGCTTCCCAGGGGTGGTACGAGCCTGCTCGTGCCACCCCTCGGCACTTCGGCCGCCGGCGTGTGGGACGATGCTCGCGCACGCAGACCAGCTCCTGGGAGCACTGGAGGGGACGCCTGGTGGAGACCGCGGTCGGGACGACGGCTGGACAGCAGACACCGCGGGGCCGCACCGGGCCCGGGCACGCGCGCACCGCCCCCTGGCACTGGGCCCTGGCCCTGGCCGGCTGCGGCGCGGTGGTGGTCTCGGCCCTCGCCGCCGGCCCCGCCACCGGCACCCCGGTGCCCCTGCACGGCACTCCCAAGGCCCTCGGGGCGAGCGCCGCCCCCGACCCGGCCAAGGCCCAACTTCCGCTCGACTGCGGCCCGTTCCCGGTCGCGACGGCCATCAGCATGCCGGCCGACCTGGGCGACGGGCGGCCCGGCACGGTCGTCGCCGCGCACTGCGCGGCCGAGAACGGCACGCCGCCGGACGCCGTCTACCTGCTCGGCTTCGGCCCGGGCGAGCGCCCGGTGGTGCTGGCCACGCTCCTCTCCGAGCGCGAGAACCTCACCCTCGGCCGGCTCGCGCTGCGCTCCGACGGCGCCATCACCGGTCACGCGCAGGGGTATTCGAGCGACGAGGTGCCGCGCTTCCGCCCTGACATCTCACTCGACCTCACCTGGATGCGCAAGGGCGGCGGCTGGGAACGCTCCCAGACCGCCGCCCCGGTCAGCCAGACCTGAGGGGGAGGACGCGTCAGTCCGCGTCCGGCCCGTACACCTCGACCCGGTCGGTGACCCGGCGCACGTGGATGCAGTCGCCGGGGCACTCCTTCGCCGAGTCCACCACGTCCTGAAGGATCGTCAGCGGCACCGGGGCGGTCTGCCCGGGCTGCTGGCGCAGCTCGTCGTCCGGCCCCTTCACGTAGGCGAGGCCGTCGATGTCCAGCTCGAAGACCTCGGGTGCGTACTGCACGCAGATGCCGTCGCCGGTGCACAGATCCTGGTCGATCCACACCTCCAGCTGTTCGGCCGCCGTGGCCGTCTGCTCGGTTACCGACATGGTCCCCTGCCGTTTCTGTCCCGGGTCGCCCCTTTTCCGGGGGCAATCCCGCCATTCGTACAACGATCGGACCCAGGTGCCCGGTCGCGATCGGATATCACTTCGCTCGACGATACATCTGGCCCGCTTTGGGTGGTGAGCGGTGGGTATCCCCTTAGCAGAGGGGAAGCACGCTGGGGCGAAGATCGGACACGCCCGTTCCATCTTTCTTGATCTAGGGGTTTACGGACCCCTGGTCCCAGGTAGGGTCTGGAAGCGTCCAGCTCCCCGGAGGAGGTGAGGACCGTGGCAGCCCACGATGACGACTACAACCGCAGCACCGGCAGGCCCGCTCGTGGTTCCGACGAGGCCGCTCAGGTCTCGTTCCTTGAGCAGGAAATCGCTGTGCTGCGCCGCAAGCTCGCCGACTCGCCGCGCAATTCGAGGATCCTCGAAGAGCGGATCGTCGAGCTCCAGACCAACCTGGCCGGAGTGTCCGCCCAGAACGAACGGCTCGCCTCCACCCTGCGAGAGGCCCGCGACCAGATCGTGGCCCTCAAGGAGGAAGTGGACCGGCTGGCACAGCCCCCGGCCGGGTTCGGCACCTTCCTCGAGGCCAACGAGGACGGCACCGCCGACATCTTCACCGGGGGGCGCAAGCTCCGCGTGAACGTCAGCCCCAACGTCGCCCTCGACGAACTGCGGCGCGGCCAGGAGGTGATGCTCAACGAGGCCCTCAACATCGTGGACGCGATGGCCTTCGAGCGCATCGGCGAGATCGTCACCCTCAAGGAGATCCTCGAGGACGGCGAACGCGCCCTGGTCGTCGGCCACACCGACGAGGAGCGGGTGGTGCGCCTCGCCGAACCGCTGCGCGAGCTCACCATCCGGGCGGGGGACGCCCTGCTGCTGGAGCCCCGCTCCGGCTACGTGTACGAGGTCGTGCCGAAGTCCGAGGTCGAGGAGCTGGTCCTCGAAGAGGTCCCGGACATCGACTACCGCCAGATCGGCGGACTGAGCAACCAGATCGAGCTGATCCGGGACGCGGTCGAGCTGCCCTACCTGCACGCCGACCTCTTCAAGGAGTACGAGCTGCGCCCGCCCAAGGGCGTGCTGCTCTACGGCCCGCCCGGCTGCGGCAAGACGCTGATCGCCAAGGCGGTCGCCAACTCGCTGGCCAAGAAGGTCGCCGAGGTCACCGGACGCCCCCAGGGGAAGAGCTACTTCCTCAACATCAAGGGCCCCGAACTGCTCAACAAGTACGTGGGCGAGACCGAGCGGCAGATCCGCCTGGTCTTCCAGCGGGCCCGGGAGAAGGCGAGCGAGGGCACGCCCGTCATCGTCTTCTTCGACGAGATGGAGTCGCTGTTCCGCACCCGCGGTTCCGGCGTCAGCTCGGACGTGGAGAACACCATCGTCCCGCAGCTGCTCGCCGAGATCGACGGTGTGGAGGGCCTGGAGAACGTCATCGTCATCGGCGCCTCGAACCGCGAGGACATGATCGACCCGGCGATCCTGCGGCCCGGCCGCCTGGACGTCAAGATCAAGATCGAGCGCCCGGACGCCGAGGCCGCGAGGGACATCTTCTCCAAGTACCTCAAGGAGTCGCTGCCGTTCCACCCGGACGACCTCAAGGAGCACGACGGCTCCCTGGGCACCACGGTGGCCGCGATGATCCAGTCGGTCGTGGAGCGGATGTACTCCGAGACCGAGGAGAACCGCTTCCTGGAGGTCACCTACGCCAACGGTGACAAGGAGGTCCTGTACTTCAAGGACTTCAACTCCGGCGCGATGATCCAGAACATCGTCGACCGCGCGAAGAAGATGGCCATCAAGGACTTCCTCGACCACGGTCAGCGCGGTCTGCGCGTCTCCCACCTGCTCGCCGCCTGCGTGGACGAGTTCAAGGAGAACGAGGACCTCCCGAACACCACCAACCCGGACGACTGGGCCCGCATCTCCGGCAAGAAGGGCGAGCGGATCGTCTTCATCCGCACGCTGGTCACCGGCAAGCAGGGCGCCGAGTCCGGCCGCTCGATCGACACTGTCGCCAACACGGGGCAGTACCTGTAAGCACACGGTGAGACCGGGCCGCCCGGCGGTCCCCGGAACAGCACGCACCCCGTCCGGCTGTGGCGCCTCGCGGCCCCGCAGCCGGACGGCGCGTCTCGGGGTCCGCCCGTCGGTGCCGGGTTCTAGGCTCGACCCACCGATCGCGGGCAGAACGCCGGCGCCGGTGTTGTTCAGCGGTACGTCGGCGTGCTCCGCCCGTGGGGGGCGGCGCACCGGGCAAGGAGGGCCGCATGACCGTACGGCGCGTGATGGGCATCGAGACCGAGTACGGGATCTCCGTGCCCGGGCACCCCAACGCCAACGCCATGCTCACCTCGTCCCAGATCGTCAACGCGTACGCGGCGGCGATGCACCGGGCGCGGCGGGCCCGCTGGGACTTCGAGGAGGAGAACCCGCTGCGTGACGCCCGGGGCTTCGACCTGGCGCGCGAGGTGGCGGACGCCAGCCAGCTGACCGACGAGGACATCGGCCTGGCCAACGTCATCCTCACCAACGGGGCCCGGTTCTACGTGGACCACGCGCACCCCGAGTACAGCTCGCCAGAGGTCACCAACCCGCGCGACGCCGTGCTCTGGGACAAGGCCGGCGAGCGGATCATGGCGGCCGCCGCGCAGCGCGCGCTGGAACTGCCCAACGGGCAGAACATCCACCTGTACAAGAACAACACCGACAACAAGGGCGCCTCCTACGGCACCCACGAGAACTACCTGATGAAGCGGGCGACGCCGTTCGCCGACATCGTCCGCCACCTCACCCCGTTCTTCGTCTCCCGCCAGGTGGTCACCGGCGCCGGCCGGGTCGGCATCGGCCAGGACGGTTCGACGCACGGCTTCCAGATCAGCCAGCGGGCCGACTACTTCGAGGTCGAGGTCGGCCTGGAGACCACGCTCAAACGCCCGATCATCAACACCCGGGACGAACCGCACGCCGACGCGGAGAAGTACCGCCGGCTGCACGTGATCATCGGGGACGCCAACCTCTCCGAGATCTCCACCTACCTCAAACTGGGCACCACCTCACTGGTCCTGTCGATGATCGAGGACTCCTTCATCGCCTCCGACCTCGCCGTCGACCAGCCGGTGCGCACCCTGCACCGGGTCTCCCACGACCCCACGCTCAAGCACCTGATCACCCTGCGCAACGGGCGCAAACTCACCGCCGTCCAGCTCCAGCTGGAGTACTTCGAGCTGGCCCGCAAGTACGTCGAGGACCGCTTCGGCACCGACGCGGACGAGCAGACACTGGACGTGCTGGCCCGCTGGGAGGACGTCCTCGGCCGGCTGGAGCGCGATCCGATGTCGCTCTCCCGGCAACTGGACTGGATCGCCAAGCGGGAGATCCTGGAGGGCTACCGCAGCCGGGACGCCCTGGGGTGGGAGAACCCGCGGCTGCACCTGGTCGACCTCCAGTACAGCGACGTACGGCCCGACAAGGGCCTCTACAACCGGCTGGTGGCCCGCGGCCGGTTCGAGCGGCTGGTGACCGAGGCGGAGGTCGAGCGGGCCGTCTCCAAGCCCCCGGAGGACACCCGGGCGTACTTCCGCGGGCGCTGCCTGGAGCAGTACGCCGACCACGTCGCCGCGGCCTCCTGGGACTCGGTGATCTTCGACCTGCCGGGCCGGGACTCGTTGCAGCGGGTGCCCACGCTGGAGCCGCTGCGGGGCACCCGCAACCACGTCAAGGAGCTGCTGGACCGCTGTCGCACCGCGGAGGACCTGCTGCGGGTCCTCTCCGGCGGGTAACTTTTCGATCACCATGGGTGAACGTCCGCCGAATGGGAATCATCCGGGGTGGCAGCGGGTGTTGGACAGGAAGCGCCACCGGCAAACCGGGAGCGGCAGTCGCACCTTGTGTATAGGGTCGGTGCAGCAAGCAACGACCAAACCGTGCCAGAAGAATCGAGCGGGGTGAGGGAAATGGCGAGCAAGGACACCGGCGGCGGCCAGCAGCGGGCGAACCGCTCCTCCGAGGAGGTCGAGGAGCAGGCCGCGGAAACCCAGAATTCCGACGACCTCAAGGAGCGCCAGGAAAAGCTGAGCGACGACGTCGACGCGGTGCTGGACGAAATCGACGAGGTCCTCGAGTCGAATGCGGAGGATTTCGTCCGCGGATTCGTGCAGAAGGGCGGGCAATAGCCCGTCCCCGGCATTCGGGAATTCACGGTCGTGACCGTCGAGGGCGGTCGGGCGGCGAGGGCCGCCCGGCCGTCCGGCACCGGCCCCCTGCGCGCGTGGACAGTGATCTCCGGGCGGGTAGGGTGCGGGCAACGCGAGCTTCAAGCTACCTGGAAGGAATCGTGTGGAAGCCAACACTCGTGGCACCGGGCGTCTACCGGCTGCCTTCCTGACCCCGGGGTCCTCCTCCTTCGTGGACTTCCTCGCCGAGCACCGGCCGGAGCTGATCCCCGGCCACCGCGGGCTCCCCGCGGGGGCCGTGATCGAGGCCCCGCACGGGACCACCATCGTGGCCGCGGTGTTCGACGGCGGCGTGGTGATCGCCGGTGACCGCCGGGCGACGATGGGCAACGTGATCGCCCAGCGCGACATGGAGAAGGTGTTCCCGGCCGACGAGTACAGCGCGGTCGGCATCGCCGGCACCGCCGGCCTCGCCATCGAGATGGTCCGGCTGTTCCAACTGGAGCTGGAGCACTACGAGAAGATCGAGGGCGCGGTGCTCTCGCTGGAGGGCAAGGCCAACCGGCTCACCGCCATGATCCGGGGCAACCTGGGCATGGCGATGCAGGGCCTGGCGGTCGTCCCGCTGTTCGCCGGCTACGACCTGGACCTCGGCCGCGGCCGGATCTTCAACTACGACGTCACCGGCGGGCGTTCCGAGGAGCGCGGCTTCGCCGCCACCGGCTCGGGCTCGGTCTTCGCCCGCGGCTCGATGAAGAAGCTCTACCGCGACGGCCTGACGGCCGACCAGGCCGCCACGCTGGTCGTCCAGGCGCTGTACGACGCGGCCGACGACGACTCCGCCACCGGCGGCCCCGACCTCGCCCGCAAGATCTTCCCGATCGTCTCGCTGATCACCGAGGAAGGCTTCCGCCGGCTCACCGACGCGGAGGTCACCGAGATCGCGGTCGCGATCACCGACGAGCGCCGCTCGCACCCCAACGGCCCGCAGGCCCCGCTGCTCTAGCCATCACCTCTCAGGAAAGGGACGACCGCCGGTGTCGACACCGTTCTACGTCTCGCCCCAGCAGGCCATGGCGGACCGCGCGGAGTACGCCCGCAAGGGCATCGCGCGCGGCCGCAGCGTGGTCGTGCTCACCTACGCCGACGGCATCGTCTTCGTCGCGGAGAACACCTCCAGAGCGCTTCACAAGGTCTCCGAGATCTACGACAAGATCGCCTTCGCGGCGGTCGGCCGCTACAACGAGTTCGAGAACCTGCGCATCGGCGGCGTCCGCTACGCCGACCTGCGCGGCTACTCCTACGACCGGGCCGACGTCACCGCCCGGGGCCTGGCCAACGTCTACGCCCAGACGCTCGGCACCATCTTCTCCTCGGTCGGCGAGAAGCCCTACGAGGTCGAGCTGATCGTGGCCGAGGTCGGCCGCACCGCGGACGAGGACCAGATCTACCGCCTCACCCCGGACGGCTCGATCGTCGACGAGAAGAACTACGTCGTGGTCGGCGGCAACGCCGACTCGATCGGCAACTACCTGGGCCAGCGCCACCAGGCCGGGATGGGCCTCACCGAGGTGGTCCGGGCCGCCGTGGACTCGCTCGCCCGCGACCCCAACGGCGGCAGCCCGCGCGCCCTCACCCCGGAGCAGCTGGAGGTGGCCGTCCTCGACCGCCAGCGGTTCCAGCAGCGCAAGTTCAAGCGCATCCTGGGCAACCAGCTCGCCCGGCTGCTCGACGGCGACCAGTCCGCCGAGTCGGACGACGAGGACAACCCGGCGGACACCGCGCCGGAGTAGCAGTGCCTGCGGAGTCCCGTACGGCGGCCGGAAGGAGGCCGTACGGGACTCCGGTGCCCCTGCGGCGGCCCAGTCGTCGTGGAGGCGGTTTCGGACAGCTCCGACACAGAATGGAGTGCTCATGGACCGCCGGATTTTCGGGCTGGAGAACGAGTACGGCGTGACCTGCACGTTCCGTGGGCAGCGCAGGCTGTCGCCGGACGAGGTGGCGCGGTACTTGTTCCGCCGGGTCGTCTCCTGGGGCCGCAGCAGCAACGTCTTCCTGCGCAACGGCGCCCGGCTGTACCTCGACGTCGGCTCCCACCCCGAGTACGCCACCCCCGAGTGCGACGACGTGACCGAGCTGGTGACGCACGACAAGGCGGGCGAGCGGATCCTCGAAGGGCTCCTGGTCGACGCCGAGCGGCGGCTGCACGAGGAGGGCATCGCGGGGGACGTCTACCTGTTCAAGAACAACACCGACTCGGCCGGCAACTCCTACGGCTGCCACGAGAACTACCTGGTGGCCCGGCACGGCGAGTTCTCCCGGCTGGCCGACGTGCTGATCCCCTTCCTGGTGACCCGCCAGCTGATCTGCGGCGCCGGCAAGGTGCTGCAGACCCCGCGCGGCGCGGTCTACTGCGTCAGCCAGCGCGCCGAGCACATCTGGGAGGGCGTCAGCTCCGCCACCACCCGCTCCCGCCCGATCATCAACACCCGCGACGAGCCGCACGCGGACGCCGAGCGCTACCGCCGGCTGCACGTGATCGTCGGCGACTCCAACATGTCGGAGACCACGACGCTGCTCAAGGTCGGCGCCACCGACCTGGTGCTGCGGCTGATCGAGGCCGGCGTGGTGATGCGCGACCTCACCCTGGAGAACCCGATCCGGGCGATCCGCGAGGTCAGCCACGACCTCACCGGCACCCACCAGGTGCGGCTCGCCAACGGGCGCGAGGCCAGCGCGCTGGACATCCAGGAGGAGTACTACACCAAGGCGCTGGAGTTCGCCGACCGCAAGGGCATCAACACCGGCACCATCGGCCAGGTGCTCGAACTGTGGGGCCGGACCCTGGAGGCCGTCCGCACCGAGAACCTGGACCAGGTGGCCACCGAGATCGACTGGATCATGAAGTACAAGCTCATCGAGCGCTACCGCGAGAAGCACCAGATGAGCATGTCCAACCCGCGGGTGGCCCAGATCGACCTGGCGTACCACGACATCCACCGCCGGCGCGGCCTGTTCTACCTGCTCCAGGGCAAGGGCCAGGCGAAGCGGGTGACCACCGACCTCAAGACCTTCGAGGCCAAGTCCATCCCGCCGCAGACCACCCGGGCCCGGCTGCGCGGGGACTTCATCCGCCGGGCGCAGGAGCAGCGCCGGGACTTCACGGTGGACTGGGTGCACCTGAAGCTGAACGACCAGGCGCAGCGCACGGTGCTCTGCAAGGACCCGTTCCGCTCGGTGGACGAGCGGGTGGAGAAGCTGATCGCCGGGATGTGACCCCCGCAGGGGATCCCAGGTTTGTGATCAAGGCGGTGTCCGGCCCCGGTGGTGTCTACCGGGGCCGGACACCGTCCGGGCATACGCTGTCCGTCGAAGTCAGGAGAGCCGACCTCGATCGACAGTTAGGACCACCGTGCGCCGCACCGCCGGTTTGCTACTCACCCTGCCCCTGCTGCTGGCGGTCGCCTGCAGCAGTTCGCCCAAGGCGGCCGGCCCGGCGACTCCGTCCGCGGCGAGCGCGCCTCCGACGGTGCCCGCGCCGGTCGGCGAGGCGTCGCCGATGCCCACGCTGTCGGAGGGCGGTTTCGGTAGCAAGGCCACCATCACCCTCCCGGAGGGCCAGCCCGGCGGCCAGTTCGTGGTGAACACCGTCAGCGAGGGCGAGCGGTCGACGGTCAACAAGGGCGACTGGGTGACGGTCAACTACACGGCGAAGGACTGGACCACCGGCAAGGACCTGCCCAGCTCGTACGACCCGAGCGGGAAGCCGCAGCTCTACCAGGCCGGCAGCGGACAGCTCGTGCCGGCGCTGGACCAGAGCGTGATCGGCAAGAAGGTCGGCAGCCGGCTGCTGGTGGTCGCCCCGCCGGCGGCGGCCTTCGGCGAGCAGGGCAGCACCCAGCTCGGCGTCAACAAGGGCGACACCGTGGTCTTCGTCCTGGACATCGTGGAGAGCCTGCCGCAGGACTCCACGCTGACCGGCGCCATGACCCCGCCGCCGGCGACGATGCCGCAGGTCAAGGACAACGGCAAGGCCCCGGTGACGATCACCGTGCCGGCCGGGCAGGCCGCGCCCACCGACCTGGAGCAGGCGGTGCTGATCAAGGGCGAGGGCAAGCAGGTCAAGAGCGGGCAGACCCTGGTGGTGCAGTACACCGGGGTGCTCTGGAACAACGGCCAGCAGTTCGACTCCTCCTGGACGCACGGGGGCGCGCAGGCGGTGCAGATCGGCACCGGCAGCGTGATCGAGGGCTGGGACAAGGCGCTGGTCGGCCAGACCGTCGGCAGCCGGATCCTGCTCGTGGTGCCGCCCGCGCTCGGCTACAAGGACCAGGCGCAGGGCTCGGTGCCGCCCAACTCGACGTTGGTCTTCGTGATCGACATCCTGGAAGCGGTTTAGGGCGGACACGCACCCCTGGGATTCCGTACGCTTGGGCGGACGCTCGTACAACGAAGCGTCCGCCCTCATCCTGAGCTGTCATACTGCCCTCGCACTGTGGCAGGCGCCGCCCGGCGTCGAGGTCCGGGGCGGACGGTGCGACGGCAGACCGGCAGTCAGCACGCCGGTCGCAGACCTGGAAGACCTCGTGGCGAGATGGATGGGGAGTCATGACTGAGAAGACGCCGAGCCCGGGCGGGGCCGACACCGCGGCGAACGACAGCTCCGCGGGTGACCCGGCCGCCTCGCGTCCCGGCGGCCCGCTCCCGGGGGACGGTGAGTCGATCGTCGTCCCGCCGTCGATCCTGAAGCAGCAGGCCGGCTGGGCGCAGCCCGGCGAGCAGCCGCGGGCCTCGGGCGGGACCAAGACGGACGACACCCCGCAGATCTTCGCCTCCACCGTGCGTCGGGGCGACACCTCGGAGGCCGGGTACGACGAGAACCCGCCCGGGGTGGGCCGGCTGGGCGTGATCCTCGGTACGGTGCTGGCCGTGCTGCTGGCCGGCAGCGCCGTGACGCTGTACCTGGTGAACAAGGACGGCAAGTCGGACACCGCCGCCAAGCCGGACGCCGCCAAGAGCGCGCCGCCCACGCCGACCGCCGACCCGGTGCCGCCGATCAAGGACAGCGCCAAGGTGCTGCCCACCGTCACCGGTGACTTCGGCAAGAAGGCCGAGATCCAGGTGCCGGGCGAGGCCTCCGACGGCTCCTTCGTGGTGAAGGTGCTGACCGAGGGCACCGGCCCCAAGGTGGACAAGAACTCCTGGACCTCGGTGGACTACACCGCCAAGGACTGGACCACCGGCAAGGACATCCCGAGCTCGTACGACAACAACGGCAAGCCGCAGATCTTCCAGGCCGGCACCGACGCGCTGATCCCGGCGCTGGACCAGGCCGTGGTCGGGAAGAAGGCCGGCAGCCGGGTCCTCGTGGTGGCCCCGCCGGCCGCCGCGTTCGGCTCCCAGGGCAAGGCCGACATGTCGATCGGGGCGAAGGATGACCTGGTCTTCGTGATCGACATCCGCAACGCCAACGCGCCCGACTCCGTGGTGAGCGGCACCGTCACGCCGCCGCCCGCGGACTTCCCGCAGGTCAAGGACAACGGCAAGAAGCCGGCCGAGATCACCCCGGTGGCCGGCGCGAAGGACCCGACCGAGCTGAAGTCGCACGTCCTGATCAAGGGCACCGGGCCGGCGGTGGAGAAGGGCGAGAAGGTCGTCGTCCAGTACACCGGCGCGCTGTTCAAGGACGGCAAGATGTTCGACTCCTCGCTCAGCAAGGGCCAGGCGTTCTCCTTCCCGGTCGGCGGTGGCCAGGTCATCCAGGGCTGGGACCAGGGCCTGGTGGGCCAGACCGTCGGCAGCCGGGTGGAGCTGGTGATCCCGGCCGCGCTGGCGTACGGCGACAAGGGCCAGGGCGACATCCCGCCGGGCGCGCCGCTGGTCTTCGTGGTGGACATCCTGGACGCCGGTCAGGGCTGATCCACTTTCGGGTGACAATGGTGTGCGTGTGACCTTCAGGTCCGGCCGCGTGGCCGGACCACCCCGGGCGGTGGGCGCCCGTACCGTGGTCCGGGAACGGACCGGGGGTGCGGGCGCCCGCCGCTTGGTCGTGACTGCAATGCGAAACGTGAGAAGAGGGACTGTGAGCGTCAACCTCAACGAGAAGCCCGAGATCGACTTCCCGATCGGCGACGCCCCGGCGGACCTGCAGATCCGCGACATCGTCGTCGGTGACGGCGATGAGGCCAAGTCGGGCCAGGTCGTCAAGGTCCGCTACGTCGGCGTGACCTTCGAGACCGGTGAGGAGTTCGACTCCAGCTGGAACCGGGGCACCGCCCCGTTCTCGTTCCCGCTGGGCGCCGGCCGCGTCATCAAGGGCTGGGACCGCGGTGTCGCCGGCATGAAGGTCGGCGGCCGCCGCGAGCTGACCATCCCGTCGCACCTGGCCTACGGCAACCAGTCGCCGACCCCGCTCATCCCGGCGGGCTCGACCCTGATCTTCGTCGTCGACCTGATCGGCGTCTGAGTCGTTCCACACCGTGGGGCGGACCCCCCGCGGGGGTGGGCCCCCCGGCGTGAACCGCGGCGGCGTTTTGACTGCCTAACCCAACCCCGACGGGGGGGGCCCCCCGGGGTCCAACCGGCGCGTATAAAAAAAAGAACCAGCC
>NZ_JBHXML010000024.1:56134-108119 GCF_042720345.1 Kitasatospora sp. NPDC058478
CCCGCCACGCGCGGGGGGGCCACCACTTCTCTGGCCATAGCCCAGTCGGGGGGTGTTTCTGTCCCCCCCCCGGGCGCCCCCCCCGCGGGGGGGGGCCCCCCCCACGCTCGTCTCCGGAGGCGGCTTTTGCACTGCGTACCGCTACCGGTACGGTCGGTCCCGCCGGGTGACGACCTCCCGGCGGGCGCACCCCGCGCACCCCGCGCACGCGCGGCACACCGGAAGGGTCAGCGATGGCGATCGCCAAGGCAGAGCGGCTGATGAATCTCGCCCTGTGCCTGATGAACACCAGACGTCCGCTCTCCAAGAAGGAGCTGCGGGAATCCATCGAGGCGTACCGCGAGGCCTGGCAGAACAGCAGCGAGGACGCCTTCAACCGGATGTTCGAGCGGGACAAGGACGACCTGCGCGAACTCGGCCTGGTGATCGACGTCGACGAGAGCGCCCTGGACGGCGAACTCGGCTACCTGGCCCGCGCCGACCGCAACCGGCTGCCCGAGATCGCGCTGGACGCCGAGGAGGCGGCCGCGCTGACCCTGGCCGCCCGGGTCTGGCAGCAGGCCAAGATGTCCGGCGCGGCCAGCGGCGCGCTGCAGAAGCTGCGCGCCGCCGGGGTGCCGTTCGCCGAGCCCGAGGGCCGGACCGCCCTGGAGCCGCGCATCCCCGCCCGGGAGGCCGCGTTCGAGCCGCTGCTCACCGCCGCCCGGGACCGCCGCCCGGTCGGCTTCGAGTACCGCAAGGCCGGCGCCGCCGCCGGCGAGCTGCGCACCGTCGAGCCGTGGGCGCTGGAGTGCTGGCGCGGGCACTGGTACCTGGCCGGGTGGGACCGCGACCGCGGCGACGCCCGGGTGTTCCGGCTCAGCCGGATCACCGGCAAGGTCCGGGCCAAGGCCGGCGCCTTCCTCGGCACCGTGCCCGAGCACGTCGACGTCCGCGCCACCGTCGCCAAGTTCGCGGGTGAGGGCGCCACCGCCACCGCCACCGTCCGGGTCCGCCGGGGAGCGGGCTTCCCGCTGCGCACCAAGGCGCTGAGCAGCGCGCGGGTGGACGACGGCTGGGACGAGCTGGAGATCCCGTACGGCAACGGGCTGGGCGCCGACCTCGCCGAGTTCGGGCCGGACGTGCTGGTGCTCGGGCCCGAGGAGCTGCGGGCCGACGTGATCGACCGGCTGCGGGCCGTGGCCGGGCTGGACGTGGTGAACGGAAGCGGAGGGGTTCAGGCGTGAGCAACGCGATCGACCAGACGCGGCGGATGCTGTCGCTGGTCACCTACCTGCGCGAGCGCCCCGGCGCCGAGGTGGCCGAGGTGGCCCGCGCGTTCGGGATCTCCGAGCGCGAGCTGATCGGGGACCTCAACGTGCTGCCGATGTGCGGCACCAGCTTCCGCGGCGGCGACCTGCTCGACATCGACACCGACGGCGAGCGGATCTGGTGGCACAACGTCGACGACGTGGCCCAGCCGCTGCGCCTCGCCGCCGACGAGGCCACCGCGCTGCTGGTCGCCGCCCGCGCGGTGGCCGGGCTGCCCGGCCTGCGGGCCGGCGACCGGGAGGCGCTCACCCGGGCCGTCGTCAAGATCGAGAACGCGGCGGGCGAGAGCGCCGCCGGCAGCGCCCGGGTCGGCGTGACCTTCGAGGCGGAGGGCCACGTGTTCGCCGACATCGACCGCGCGCTCAGCGAGGGGCGCCGCCTGTGGCTGCGCTACTACTCGCACGGGCGCGGCGGGATGACCGAGCGCGAGGTCGACCCGATCCGGCTGCTCACCGAGGGCCACACCTACCTCGAGGCCTGGTGCCGCACCTCCGAGGACCACCGGATGTTCCGGCTGGACCGGGTCGCCGAGATCCGGGTGCTGGACGTCCCCGCCGACCCGCCGCGACGCGAGCCGCGCGATCTGAGCGGCGGGCTGGTCAACCCGTCCGCGGACGACCCCGAGGTGGTCGTCGAGGTCTCCTCCGGCGGGCGCTGGGTGGCCGAGTACTACACCCACGACCGGGCCGAGGAACTGCCCGACGGCGGGCTGCGGATCACCCTGCGCAGCGCCGACCCCTCCCAGCTGCGCCCGCTGGCGCTGCGGCTGGGCCGGGACGGCCGGATCGTCTCGCCGCCCGGGCTGGCCGGGCAGGCCCGTGCGGCCGCCCTGGAGGCGCTGGCCGCGTACGGGGAGCAGACCGTTGCCGACGGGGAGGGGCGGGTCTGATCGGTGGAGCCCGGGACCAGATTCAAGGTGTACTGCTCCGAGTGCCGGGAGAAGGTCGAGCTCCCGGCGGAGGAGTTCCGGCTGACCCTCGGTCGCACCCCGGCCCAGGCGCACTACAGCTTCGGCTGCCCGCTCTGCGGGGCGGCGGTGCGCAAGCCGGCCGGGGAGAAGATCGTCGCGGCGCTCGTCGGGGCCGGGGTGCGCACCATGCGGCTCGTCCCGGCCGAGGGGTAGCGGGCGCTCTCCTGCGGACCCGGCCGGGGGGCCGGGCCCGATAGGGTGGGGCGCATGTCCTGGATGCTCGTCGCCGCCGTCCTGCTCGCCACCGCGGGCCTGCTGGTCCTCGGGGTGCTCGCGATCCGGCTCTGGCTGGACGTGCGGGCGCTGGCCAAGGGCGTGGGCGCGGCCTCGCGGGCGCTGGCCGAGGCGGCGGGGGAGCTGGCGGAGGCCGTACCGGGGCGGTAGGGCCGTCCGGTGGCCCGTCCGGTGGTGCCCGCCGGGTGAGGCCGTTCGGTGGTGCCCGTCCGGTTGTTCCCGTTCGGTAGCGCCTGTTCGGTAGCACAGGAGGGCCGTCGGTGGTACGGGGGCTGCTGCGGGGAGGCGGGGGCGGGTTACGCTCTCAGATGGCTCCTGCAGATGGCTCCTGAACTGCGAACCGGGGCCGCTGTCCTGTTCGGGCGGCCGTCGTCGTGGCGTCATCCGCAGCGGTTACCATCCGCGGCGGGGGGCCCGACGGGTCGCCATGAGTGAAGGTGGTCGCGCAATGCGCATCTCGATGACCGCGATCGTGGTGGTCGTGATTTTCGCCGTCCTGCTGTTCGGCGCCAAGCGGCTGCCCGACCTGGCTCGCTCGCTCGGGCAGTCGATGCGGATCCTGAAGAGCGAGACCAAGGCCATGCGCTCGGACGGCACCGAGGAGGACGCCGCCGCGACGCCGCCTCCGGCGCCCCGGGTCGACGGCGGTTCGGCGACGACCGCGGCCAGGACCATCCAGGCCGCTCCGGGCGCCTCGGGCACCGCCCGCCCGGTGGCCGAGCCCGCCGCCGGGCCGTCCGCGGCCGACGGCGACCGCCCGCACTGAGCGCGGCGCACGTGACGAACGCGACCACGGAGGCCCGTCGACCGGCGGGCCTCGACGCACGAGTTGAGGACCGGGGTTGAGCAAGCTCTCCAAGGCGTCGAAGGCGTCCAAGGATCCTGAGGGGCGGATGGCCCTCACCGACCACCTGCGGGAACTGCGCAACCGCGTGGTCAAGTCGGTCCTGGCGATCGTGGTGATCACCATCGTGGCGGCGATCTACCACAAGCAGATCGAAGACTTCCTGCTGGAGCCGCTGCCGCGCTGCACCGCGGAGACTGCCTCCCAGTTCAAGGGCAAGTGCGCCCAGGTCTCCAACATCGGTCTGACCGCCGGTTTCACCTGGATGCTCAAGGTGTCGCTGACGGCCGGTGTGGTCGCGACCGTGCCGATCTGGCTCTACCAGGTCTGGGCCTTCGTGGCGCCCGGTCTGCACCGGCACGAGAAGAAGTACGCCGTCATCTTCATGCTGTGCGGGGCGCCGCTCTTCCTGGCCGGTTCCGGCTGCGCCATCCTCGTGCTGCCGACCACCGTCGACGTGCTGATCTCGTTCACCCCGAACAACACCACGCCGATCCTGCCGCCCGAGGACTACCTCGACATCGCCACCCGGATGGTGCTGGTCTTCGGCCTGGCCTTCGAGTTCCCGCTGCTGCTGGTCATGATGAACATGGTCGGCATGGTCACCGGCAAGCGGCTGCTCGGCTGGTGGCGCGGCATGGTCATGGGCATCACGGTCTTCGCCGCCTTCGCCACCCCGAGCGCCGATCCGGTGAGCATGCTCACGCTGGCCGCGCCGATCTGGGCGCTGTACTTCCTCGCGGTGGGCATCGCGATCTTCAACGACAGGCGCAAGGAGCGCCGCAACCCCGACGCCGGACTGAGCGACGAGGAGGCCTCGGAGCTGGACCTCTCGGTGCAGCCGGTGGCCGGTACGGAGATGGTCCAGGCCTCGGCCGCGCCGACGGCCGGCGCCCCGGTGCCCGCCGCCCGTCACGAGCAGATCGACGACATCACCTGAGCCGGTAGCGCACCCTGAGGCCCCGGCCCGCCGCCCGACGCGGTGGGCCGGGGCCTTTTGGCTGCTCCGGCCCGGTGAGCCCGGCCTTTTGGCTGCTCCGGCCCGGTTCGGGATTCGGCGGGTGGTCTTGGCACGATGGATGGCATGTGACATATTACTGACGTGCTCAAGACCCAGAGACCTCCCCTGGATGTCGTCGTGGTCGGCGCCGGCGTGGTCGGCGCCGCCTGCGCCTACTACGCGGCCCGCGCCGGGCTCACCGTCGCCGTCGTCGACCGCGGACCGGTGGCCGGCGGCACCACCGGCGCCGGCGAGGGCAACCTGCTGGTCTCCGACAAGGAGCCCGGGCCCGAACTCGACCTCGCCCTGCTCAGCACCCGGCTCTGGCACGACCTCGCCGAACACCTCGGCGCGGCCGTCGAGTACGAGCCCAAGGGCGGCGTGGTGATCGCCTCCACCCCGGCCGGGCAGGACGCCCTGCGGGCCTTCGCCGTCGGCCAGGCCGCCGCCGGCGTCACCGCCGAGGAAGTCCCCGCCGAGCGGCTGCACGAGCTGGAGCCGCACCTCGCCCCCGGCCTCGCCGGCGGCTTCCACTACCCGCAGGACGCGCAGGTCCAGCCCGCCCTCGCCGCCGCCCACCTGCTGCGCGAGGCCCGCCGGATGGGCGCCGAGCTGATCACCGGCGAGACCGTGACCGCCGTGTACCGGGGGCCGGACGGCGCCGTGCGCGGAGTGCGCACCGACCGCCGCCGCCTCGACGCCCCCGCCGTCGTCAACGCGACCGGCACCTGGGGCGGCGAACTGGCCCGGCTGGCCGGGGTGCACCTGCCGGTGATGCCCCGCCGTGGCTTCGTCCTGGTCACCGAGCCGCTGCCGCGGATCGTCCGGCACAAGGTCTACGCCGCTGACTACGTCGCCGACGTCGCCAGCGGCTCGGCCGGGCTGCAGACCTCCGCCGTGGTCGAGGGCACCCCCGGCGGGCCCGTGCTGATCGGCGCCAGTCGCGAGCGGGTCGGCTTCGACCGCACCCTCTCCCAGGAGGTGCTGCGGCGGCTCGCCGCCCAGGCCGCGGCGCTCTTCCCGGTGCTCGCGGACGTCACCGTGATGCGCACCTACCGGGGCTTCCGCCCGTACCTGCCGGACCACCTGCCGGCCATCGGCGAGGACCCCAGGGCGCCCGGGCTCTACCACGCCTGCGGGCACGAGGGCGCCGGCATCGGGCTGGCCCCGGCGACCGGCCTGCTGATCAGCGAGCAGCTGACCGGCAAGCAGCCGGAACTGGACCTCGCGCCGTTCCGCCCGGACCGCTTCCCGGCGGACGCCGGGGCCTGAGCCCGGGGCTGCTGCCTGCCTGCCGACTGCCTCGCTCTGTCGATCGCCCTCGTTCGTCGACCAACCCCGGAACGGAGAAGCCGCCGATGCGCCGCACCCCCGCCGACCTGGTCCGGGCCGAACCCGGCCCCGCCCACCACATCGAGTTCGACGGCCGACCCGTCCCGGCCCTGCCCGGACAGTCGATCGCCGCCGCGCTCTGGGCCGACGGCGTGCTCGCCTGGCGCACCACCCGGGTCGGCGGCCGGCCGCGCGGGGTGTTCTGCGGCATCGGCGCCTGCTTCGACTGCCTGGCCACCGTCGACGGCCGCCCCAACCAGCGCACCTGCCTGCTCCCCGCCGAACCCGGCACCACCGTCACCACCCAGGAGGGCAACGGCCGTGCCGACCTCGCCGTCTGACCGGACCGCCGCCGAAGCGGCCCGACGCCCCGACCTCGCGGTGATCGGCGCCGGCCCGGCCGGGCTCGCGGCCGCCGTGACCGCCGCCGACCTCGGGCTGCGCTGCGTCCTGCTGGACGCCGGCCGCAGCACCGGCGGGCAGTACTACCGGCACCCCGCGCCCGGCCTCGGCGCCGCCCGCCCGGACCGGCTCCACCACGGCTGGTCCGTCTACACCGGACTGGCCGACCGGCTCGCCGCGCACGAGCGGGCCGGGCGGGTCCGCTTCCTCGGCGGCCACCAGGTGTGGGCGCTGGAGCGGACCGGCGACGGCTTCGCCGTGCACGTCACGCGCGGACCGGAGGCCACCGACCGGGCCACCGTCACGGCCGCGTCCGTGCTGCTCGCCACCGGTGCGTACGAGCGCCAGCTGCCCTTCCCCGGCTGGACCCTGCCCGGGGTGGTCACCGCGGGCGGCGCCCAGGCGATGCTCAAGGCCGGGCTGGTGCTGCCCGGGCGGCGGATCGTGGTGGCCGGCAGCGGGCCGCTGCTGCTCGCGGCGGCGTCCTCGCTGGTCACCGCCGGGGCCGAGGTGCCCGCGGTGGTCGAGGCCACCGACTACCTCGGCTACGCCCGGCGCCCCGGCGCCTTGGCGGCCGTCCCTGCCAAGCTCGTCGAGGGCGCCGGCCACGGGAGCACGCTGCTGCGGCACGGCGTGCGGCTGCGCCCGCGCAGTGCCGTCGTCGAGGCGCACGGGACCGAGCGGGTCACCGCCGTCACGGTGGCCCGGCTGGACGCCGACTGGCGGCTGGTGCCCGGCACCGAACGCCGGATCGCCTGCGACGCCGTCGCCGTGGGCCACGGGCTGCTGCCGCAGATCGACCTGGCCACCGAACTGGGCGCGGCCACCAGGACCGCCCCGGACGGCGCGGCCGGGCTCCAGGTCGACGCCCGGCTGCGCACCACCGTGCCCGGCCTCTGGTCGGCGGGGGAGACCAACGGCGTCGGCGGCGCGGACCTCGCGATCGTGGAGGGCGAACTGGCCGCGCACGCCGTGGCCGACCGGCTGCCGAAGCCCGCACTGCTGCGCCGCCGGGCCCGGCTGCGGAACTTCGCCGACCTGATGGCCGCGGCCCACCGGCCCGGCCCCGGCTGGACCGGCTGGCTGCGCCCGGACACCGACGTCTGCCGGTGCGAGGAGGTGCCGGTCTCGGCGATCCGGGAGGCCGTGGACGAGCTGGGTGCGGGCGATCCGCGCACCGTCAAGCTGCTCACCCGGGCCGGGATGGGCTGGTGCCAGGGCCGGATGTGCGGTCCGGCCGTGGCCTGCCTGGCCGGCTCGGGTGAGCCGGGGCCGGACCGGCGGCCGCTGGCCTGCCCGGTGCCGCTGTCGCAGCTGGCGGCCGGGCCAGCCGGGCCGTCCGGGTCGTCCGGGTCGTTCGGGTCGTTCGGCGAGGCCGGCGACACGCCTTAGGGCATGTTGCGGGCCGGGGACTCTTGTCTCCGGCCCGCCTCCTCTAATAAAATGTCACACCTCACCAAGGAGCTCATCGTGTCCAACACCCCACACGACACCGCCCGGCCCTGGCGCGGCATCATGGTCGCCACCACGATCCCGCTGCGCCCGGACCTCTCCGTCGACTACGACGCGTACGCCGAGCACGTCCGCTGGCTGATCGAGTCCGGCTGCGACGGCGTCGTCCCCAACGGCTCGCTGGGCGAGTACCAGACGCTCACCGCCGAGGAGCGCGCCCGCGTCGTCGAGGTGGCCGTCGAGGCGGCCGGCGACGGCTCCCGGGTGATGCCCGGCGTGGCCGCCTACGGCAGCGCCGAGTCCCGCCGCTGGGCCGAGCAGGCCGCCGAGGCAGGCGCCGGCTCCGTGCTCCTGCTGCCGCCGAACGCCTTCCGGGCCGACCACGCGTCCGTCCGGGCGCACTACGCCGACGTGGCCAAGGCCGGACTGCCCGTCGTCGCGTACAACAACCCGATCGACACCAAGGTCGACCTCGTCCCCGCGCTGCTCGCCCAACTGCACGGCGAGGGCTCGATCGTCGCGGTCAAGGAGTTCAGCGGCGACGTCCGCCGGGCCTACGAGATCGCCGAGCTGGCCCCCGGGCTGGACCTGCTGATCGGCGCCGACGACGTGCTGCTGGAACTGGCGCTGGCCGGCGCGGTCGGCTGGATCGCCGGCTACCCGAACGCCCTGCCGGAGGCCAGCGTCGCGCTGTACCGGGCCGCCGTGGCGCACGAGCTGGACACCGCGCTGCCGCTGTACAAGTCGCTGCACTCGCTGCTGCGCTGGGACTCCAAGACCGAGTTCGTCCAGGCCATCAAGCTGTCCATGGACATCGCCGGGCGCCCCGGCGGCCCCGTCCGCCCGCCGCGCCAGCCGCTGACCCCGGACATCGAGGCGGCCGTCCGCGCGGCCACCGAGAAGGCGCTGGCCGAGGGCCTGGCCTAACCGGGAGACTTCGTCACCAGGGCCGGCTGAGGGGGCAGCCGGCCCGGCCCCACCCACCCGATCCGGCGTACGGTCACCACCTCCGTACGCCCACTCCGACGGGAGTCGTCAGAGCCATGCGCAGCCGTCACGTGTTCCACGCCGTCGACTCGCACACCGAGGGCATGCCGACCCGGGTCATCACCGGCGGCTTCGGCGTCATCCCCGGCGCCACCATGGCCGAGCGCCGGGTGCACTTCCAGCAGCACCTGGACCACTTCCGCACCCTGCTGATGTACGAGCCGCGCGGCCACGCTGCGATGAGCGGCGCCATCCTCCAGCCGCCGACCCGGCCCGACGCCGACTTCGGCGTGCTCTACATCGAGGTCTCCGGCCTGCTGCCGATGTGCGGCCACGGCACCATCGGCGTCGCCACCGTGCTGGTCGAGACCGGCATGGTGCCGGTGGTCGAGCCGGTCACCACGGTGCGGCTGGACACGCCCGCCGGACTGGTGATCGCCGAGGTGCGGGTCGAGGACGGCGCCGCCACCGCGGTGACCATCCGCAACGTGCCGTCCTACTCGGCCGCGCTGGACGCCAAGATCGAGGTGCCCGGGTACGGCACGATCGGCTACGACCTGGCGTACGGCGGCAACTTCTACGCCATCCTGCCGCTCGCCGAGTTCGGGCTGCCCTTCGAGCGCGAGCGCAAGCAGGACATCCTGGAGGCCGGACTGGCCCTGATGGCCGCCATCAACGCGAGCCCCGACCGCCCGGTGCACCCGGAGGACCCGTCCATCCACGGCTGCCACCACGTCCAGCTGCTCGCCCCCGGCTCCACCGCCGAACACTCCCGGCACGCGATGGCCATCCACCCCGGCTGGTTCGACCGCTCGCCCTGCGGCACCGGCACCTCGGCCCGGATGGCGCAGCTGCACGCGCGCGGCGAACTGCCGCTGGGGCGGGACTTCCGCAACGACTCCTTCATCGGGACGACCTTCATCGGGCGCCTGGTCGAGGAGACCGAGGTGGCCGGGCGGCCAGCCGTGGTGCCCACCGTCACCGGGCGGGCCTGGGTCACCGGCACCGCCCAGTACTTCCTCGACCCGCGTGACCCGTTCCCGGCCGGGTTCCTGCTGTAGAGCTGTCTGAAGCGGTTTGAAGCTGTTTGAAGCCGTTTGAAAGAGGAGCCGGCCTCGGGGGAGGGGCCCGCTCAGACGTCCGCTGAACCACCTTCGAAGGGCTGCTGGTCGTGACCATCACCTCGTACAACCCCGCCGACCCCGCGGACCTCGTCGTCGCCGTCGAGGAACCCGGCGCCGAAGCCGTCCGGGCCGCCGTCGCCCGGGCCCGGGCCGCCCAGCCCGGCTGGCTCGCGGCCGGCGCGGGCGCCCGGTCGGCGGCGCTCGGCCGGATCGCCGAAGCGGTCGAGGCGCACGCGGACGAACTGGCCGGGCTGATCGTGCGCGAGGTCGGCAAGCCGCTCGCCGAGGCACGCGGCGAAGTCGCCCGCACCGCGGCGATCTGGCGCTACTACGCGCAGGCGCCGTTCGCGCCGTCCGGGGCGGTGCACGAGACCGCCGCCGGGCCCGGGCTGCTGCTCACCCGGCGCCGCCCGTACGGCGTCGCCGGGCTGATCGCGCCGTGGAACTTCCCGCTGGCGATCCCCACCTGGAAGGCCGCGCCGGCGCTGGCGGTCGGCAACACCGCAGTGCTCAAGCCGGCGCCCGAGGCGACCGCCTGCGCGCTGCGGCTGGCCGAACTGGCCGCCGGGGCCGGGCTGCCGGAGGACGTGTTCACCGTGCTGCCGGGCGGCGCCGAGGAAGGCGCGGCGCTGGTCGACACGGCCGACGTGGTCTCCTTCACCGGCTCGACCGGCGTCGGCCGGGCCGTGGTGCGGGCCGCCACCGAGCGCGGCGTCCCGGTGCAGGCCGAACTCGGCGGGCTGAACGCCGCGCTGGTGCTGCCGGACGCCGACCTCGCGCAGGCCGCCGCCCACCTCGCCGCCGCCATTGCCGGGTACGCGGGGCAGAAGTGCACCGCCACCAGCCGGGTGATCGCGGTCGGCGCCGCGTACGAGCCGCTGCGCGACGCCCTGGTCAAGGCGCTGGAACTGGTCGACGACACGGCCTGCGGGCCGGTCATCAACGCCGCCGCCCGGGACCGGCTGACGGCCGCCGTCGACTCGGCCGTCGCCGCCGGGGCCACCCTGCTCACCGGCGGCCGGGCACCCGAGCGGGACGGCTGGTACCTCGAACCGGCCCTGCTCACCGACGTGCCGGCCGAACACCCGCTGGCCCGCGAGGAGTTCTTCGGACCGATCGCGCTGCTGCACGCCGCCGCCGACCTCGACGAGGCGATCGCGCTCGCCAACGACACCCCGCACAGCCTCTCCACCTCCGTGCACACCCGCAGCCTGGACGTGGCGCTCGCCGCCGCCGACCGGCTGGACGCGGGCATGATCCGGGTCAACGCGCCGTCCAGCGGCGTCGACTTCCACCTGCCGTTCGGCGGCGCCAAGGGCGCCGCCCACGGCGAGCGCGAACAGGGCCAGGCGGCGCTGGACTTCTACACCGTCAGCCGCACGGTCAGCCTGCTGCCGGGCGGGGGCGCCTGATGCTCGTCCGCACCGTCGACTACCACGCGGCCGGTGAGCCGTTCCGGATCGTGCTGGACGGCGTGCCCGCGATCCCCGGCGACAGCGTCGCCGAACGGCGGGCCATCGCACTCGGCGCCGGCGGCAGCGCGACCGCGCCCCGGCCGAGCGCGCTGGACGACGCCCGGCAGCTGCTCAGCCGCGAACCGCGCGGCCACGCCGGGATGTACGGCGGGTTCCTGGTGCCGCCGGACGACGACGAGGCGCACTTCGGGGTGCTGTTCTGGCACAAGGACGGCTACTCGACGGCCTGCGGGCACGGCACCATCGCGCTCGGCGCCTGGGCGGTGGACTCCGGGCGGGTCGCGGCCCCCGCCGACGGCGTGGCCCGGGTGCGGATCGACGTGCCGTCCGGCCGGGTCACCGCGCTGGTGCACCGGGCCGGCGGGCGGACCACCGGCGTCACCTTCCGCAACGTGCCCACCCGGGTCGCCGCCCTGAAGTTGCCGCTGGCCACTTCGCGGGGCACCGTGGAGGTCGCGGTGGCGCACGCGGGCGCCTGCTACGCCTCCGTGCCGGCGGCCGCCCTCGGCCTCGCGGTCGAGCCCGCGCAGCTGCCCGAACTCACCGCCGCCGGGCGGGAGATCAGGGAGCTGCTGGCCGGCGCGGCGGCGGTGGCGCACCCGAGCGACCCGCTGCTGTCGGGCGTGTACGGGGTCATCCTGTTCGACGAACTCGTCTCGGAGGACGGCGTGTTGAACCAACGGAACGTCACCGTCTTCGCGGACGGGCAGATCGACCGCTCGCCCTGCGGCTCCGGGACCTCCGCCCGGCTCGCCGTCCTCGCCGCCGAGGGCCGGCTCGCGCCGGGGGAGGAACTGCGGCACGAGTCCGTCATCGGGACGGTCTTCACCGGCCGCGTCCTGCCCGGCGGCGACCCGCTGGACGGCGGCGTCGTCACCGAGGTGACCGGCAGCGCCCACCGTACCGGCGAGCACGCGTTCGTCCTGGAACCGGACGACGACCTGGGGGCGGGGTTCCTGCTGTGACCGCTCCTGCGAATCCGCCTGCGGACCCTGCTGCGCCGCCTCATGCGTCGTCTCATGTGCCGCCTCTTGTGCCGCCCGGTACGGCGGCTGAGCCGCTCCAGTACGCCGTGCCGGGCGTTGGCGGGGTCGGGCCCGCGGCCGCGGTGGCGGCGATCGAGCGGGTGCTGCTCGACGGGTTCGACCCGGAGCCGGCACCGGCCCGCTCGGCCGTCCCCGTCCCGGCCGGCGAACTGCTGATGATGCCGGCCGCCGCCGGCCCGTACGCCGGGGTGAAGATCGCCGGGGTCGCGCCCGCCAACCCCGGCCGGGGCCTGCCCCGGATCACCGGCAGCTACCTGCTGCTCGACGGGCCCACCCTGCAGCCGCTCGCCCTGCTCGACGGCGCCGCGCTCACCGCGCTGCGCACACCCGCCGTCACCGCCGTCGCGCTGCGCCGGCTGGCCGCGCCGGACGCCGAACACCTGGTGCTGTTCGGCTCCGGGCCGCAGGCGTACGGGCACCTGGACGCGCTGCTGGCCGTCCGACCGCTGACCAGGCTCACCGTGGTGGCGCGGGACGCCGGACGGGCCGGGGCCCTCGCCGCGTACGGGCGCGGCCTCGGGCTGGCGGCCGGGGTCGGCGGGCCGGAGGCCGTCGCCGAAGCGGACCTGGTGGTCTGCTGCACCACCGCGCGCACGCCGCTGTTCGACGGCGCCCTGGTGCCCGAGCACGCCGCCGTCGCGGCCGTCGGCTCGCACGAGCCCGACGCGCGGGAGGTGGACGAGGTGCTGGTCGGGCGGGCCGAACTGTACGTGGAGGCGCGGACGGTGG
Organism: Kitasatospora sp. NPDC058478; assembly: GCF_042720345.1. Classification (NCBI taxonomy): domain Bacteria; kingdom Bacillati; phylum Actinomycetota; class Actinomycetes; order Kitasatosporales; family Streptomycetaceae; genus Kitasatospora; species Kitasatospora sp. NPDC058478. The sequence continues at coordinate 69,041 of NZ_JBHXML010000024.1, forward strand.
CGGCGCGCGAGGCCGGCGACCTGATCATGGCGGGGGTGGCCGGCCGGCAGGTGTGGAACCTGGCCGAGCTGGTGCGCGGCGACGCGTTGGTGCCGGCGGGGCGGCCGCGGTTCTTCAAGAGCGTCGGCATGGCGTGGGAGGACCTGGCGGTCGCGGCGGAGGTGTACCGGCGGGGGTAGGCGCCGGGCGCTCCCGGCTGCCAGGGTCGGCGCGGCCGGAGGGCAGGTGTCCGAATCACGAAATGTTGCGCACTCAACGTAACGTGACATTGTACGCTGGTGTTCTGCACCCACCCGGAGGAACACCATGGCCGACCTCAAACCCCGCACCCTGATCTCCGTGCAGGAGCGGCTTCGCGACCAGGTCGCCCACGCGCTCCGGGCGGCCCTGATCTCCGGCGAACTGCGCCCCGGCGTCGTCTACTCCGCACCCGCGCTCGCCGCCGACTTCGGCGTCTCCGCCACCCCCGTCCGCGAGGCCATGCTCGACCTCGCCCGCGAAGGCCTCGTCGAGGCCGTCCGCAACAAGGGCTTCCGGGTCACCGAGCTCACCGAGCGTGACCTCGACGACTACACCGAGATCCGCGCCCTGATCGAGGTCCCCACCGTCGGCCGGGTGACGCGCACGGCGACCAAGGAGCAGTTGGAGCGGCTGCGCCCGCAGGCCGAGGAGATCGTCGCGGCCGCGCGCAAGCACGACCTCATCGGGTACCTGGAGGCCGACCGGCAGTTCCACCTGGACCTGCTGGGGCTGGCCGGCAACGCCCGGCTGGTCGACGTCGTCAGCGACCTGCGGAAGCGCTCGCGGCTGTACGGCCTCAACCGGCTCGACGAGCGCGGCGAGCTGACCTCCTCGGCGGAGGAGCACCTGGAACTGCTCGACCTCATGCTGGCCGGCGACGCCGAGGCGGCCGAGGCCTGCATGACCCGCCACCTCAGCCACGTCCGCTCGCTGTGGGCGGGGCAGGACGAGGCGGCGGAGGAGGCCCGCCCGGCGCTGAAGCTGCGGGCGCGGTAGGGGCAGCCGGGGCTAAACCGCCCGTTCGGGTGAAGACTGGGGATCGGGCGGCGGAATGTGTTCGCGCCCTACGATGATGTTCTCGACATCGGCAGCCAGGAGGAAATCCATGTCCGCCGCAGCAGTGGAAGAGCCCATCGAGCAGCCGACGCTGCTCGAAGTCGCCGAGCTGATCTCCAACCAGTTCGCCGGGCACCGGGTCGAGATCGTCGGGAGCCAGATCACCGTGACGCCGCCTCCGAATGCTTCGCACGGCAAGTCGCTGAGTCGCCTCATGCGTGCGCTGTTCGCCGCCGGCCTCGACGGGGATGAGGTCGACGTCATTCAGGGCGTTGGCATCTGGCTGCCGGATGGGCCGTCGGACTACGCCGTTCCCGACCTGGCGATCGTCGATGCCGACATCGATGACCACTTGATCGAGTACAACTGTTACGACCCGGCGGTCTTCCGGCTCGTGTTGGAGGTCACGTCGTCCAACATCAGCGACGACCTGAAGCGGAAGCCCTTCGTCTATGCCGCCGCTGGAGTACCCGTCTACGTGATCGTGGACCGGACGAACCAGCGGGTCATGGTGCTCACTGACCCACAGGAGGGCGAGTACCGCGTGCACGCCGTCCACCATCCGGGGCAGTCGTTCACCCTGCCGGAGTCGATCGGGGCGTCGGTGACGCTGTCGGTGGACGACGTGCTGGCGGCGAAGAAGTAGCTCAGGCCGCTGCCGGCACTGTCAGGCGGCCGTCGTGGACTTCGGCGATCTGGTCGACGGCCGTCAGGTGGGTGCGGTCGTGGGTGACCAGGACGGTGGCGGTGGCGCGGCGGTGGGTGAGGTCGGTGATGAGGTCGAGGACGGCGGCGCCGCGTTCGTGGTCGAGGGCGCTGGTGGGTTCGTCGATCAGCAGGACGGTGGGGTCGTTCATCAGCGCGCGGGCGATGTTGACGCGCTGGCGCTGACCGCCGGAGAGCTGGTGCGGGCGGCGGGCGGCCTGGTCGCGCAGGCCGACGGCGGCCAGCAGGTCCAGGGCCCGGGGGAGGGCGGTGCGCGGGGAGCGGCCGTCCAGGTGGGCCATCACCTGGAGCTGTTCGACGGCGGTGAGCGAGGGCAGCAGGTTGGCCTGCTGGAAGACGATGCCGATCCGGGTGCGGCGTAGCGCGGTCAGTTCGGCGCGGCCGAGGCCGGTGGTGTCGGTGCCGTCCACCACGACCTGGCCGGTGTCCGGGGTGATCAGGGTGGCGGCGACCGCCAGCAGGCTGGACTTGCCGGAGCCGGACGGGCCGACGACGGCCGTGATCGAGCCCTTGGGGACGGTCAGCGACACGTCGTCCAGCGCCGTGAGCCGGCCGTCGCCGTCCGGGTAGGTGAGGGTGATGCGGTCGAGGGTCAGGCTCATCGGGCACTCCCCAGGGCGGTCAGCGGGTCGACGGAGGTGATCCGGCGGATGGACAGGGCGGCGCCGACCGCGCCGAGCGCGATCATGACGGCGGCGGGCAGCAGCAGGGTCGGGGCGTCGAGGACGAAGGGGACGGCGGAGCCGATCAGCGCGCCGGCGCCCAGGGCGAGTGCGGTGCCGGCGGCGGTGCCGAGCACCAGCAGCAGGACGGCCTGGCCGAGGGCGTCGCGCAGCAGGTAGCGGGTGGAGGCGCCGAGGGCCTTGAGTACCGCGACGTCGCCGCTGCGCTGGATCGTCCAGACGGTGAAGAAGGCGCCGATCACCAGGGCCGAGATGGCGAACAGGAAGCCGCGCATCAGCTGGAGCGAGCCGTTCTCGGAGGTGTAGGAGCCGATCGCGGCGAGGGCGTCGTCGCGGGTGCGGGTCTCGGTGCCGTGGCGGGCGTCGGCGCCGTGCAGGTCGGCGCCCTTGGCGGTGGTGAGCGCGATGACGGTCGCGTGGCCGGCGCCGCCGGGGGCGGCCTGCTGCCAGTCGGTGAGGCTGGTCCAGATCACCGGGGTGTGGCTGTACGCGGCGTCGCCGTCGACGGCCGCGACCCGGAGGCGGTGGCCGGCCAGGGTGAGGTCGGCGCCGGGGGCGAGGTCGCCCAGGTTCTTGGCGGCGGTCTTCGACAGGACGGCCTGGCCGGGGGCGATCCGGGCGCCCTGCGGGGCCAGCGCGGAGCCGTCCGGGACGCCGAAGGCGGACAGCGCGGTGGTGCGGGTGCCGGCGGCGGCCTTGGTGGTGGTGATGCCCAGGGGCTGGGCGGAGGTGACGCCCGGCTCGGCTGACCAGGCCTGCCACTGCTCGGGGGTGACCTGGGAGTCGGTGAAGGAGAGCTTCTGCCCATCGGCGGGCTCACCGAACACCAGGTGGTCGGCGGGCAGGCCGGTGATCGCGGAGATGTTCTGCCGGCCGAGTCCGGCGGTCAGTCCGGACAGCAGACCGACCAGTACGGTGATCAGCACGATGACGGTCCCCATCAGGGCGAACCGCCCCTTGGCGAACCCCAGATCCCTCCAGGCGACGAACACGGTGGGCCTTCCTGCTGAACGAGTGCTTCCGACGCTTCCACCGTCCCGGAGAAGGGGCCCCGCGGGCATCGCACCGCGGATTGCATCCTCGGCATCAAAGGGCAGAAGCGGAGTTCAACCTTTTGATTGATGCCGGGGCCCGGTCCGGAACCTAGGCTGGACGGATGGCGACCGAACGATCCCGCACCACCCCCGTCGCCCGCGTCCTCCAGGTCTGCCTGCACCTGCTCGTGGCGGGCCTGCTCGCCCTGGCCGTCGCCCGCGCCGCCGTCGGCCGGGACGGCGACCCGCTGCCCGTCGCCGCCGCGGCCACCGCGATGGCCGCCGTGTACGCCGTCGGCCCCCGGCTGGCCGCCGTCCGCCGCTCGCGCCGGGCCGCCGCGCTGTGGCTGGCGCTGCTCGGCGTCACCTGGGTGGGCGTGCTGATCGCCACCCAGGACGGGGTGTGGCTGGCGTTCCCGCTGTACTTCCTGGAACTGCACCTGCTCGGGCGGCGCGGCGGCCTCGCCGCCGTCGGGCTGACCGCCGCCACCGCCATCGCCGCCTGGTCCTGGCACCAGCACACCTTCAGCCTGCCCGCCGCGATCGGACCCGCGCTCGGCGCGGCCGTCGCCACCGCCACCGTGCTCGGCTACCAGGCGCTGTACCGGGAGAGCGAGGAGCGCCGCCGGCTGATCGACGAACTCACCGCCGCCCGCGCCGACGCCGCGGCCGCCCACCACACCGCCGGGGTGCTCGCCGAACGCGAGCGCCTCGCCCGGGAGATCCACGACACCCTCGCGCAGAGCCTCAGCTCCATCCAGCTGCTGCTGCGGGCCGCCCAGCGGGCCCTGCCGGAACGCACCGAGGCCGCCTCCGGGTACGTCGAGCAGGCCCGGCAGGCCGCCCAGGACAACCTGGACGAGGCCCGGCGGTTCGTCCGCGCGCTCACCCCGCCCGCGCTCGACGGCGACCCGCTGCCGGTCGCGCTGGAACGGCTGTGCGCCACCACGGCGGCGCACAGCGGCCTGCCGGTGAAACTGCACGTCTCCGGGGACCCGGTACGGCTGCCGGTGCCGCAGGAGGTCGCGCTGCTGCGGATCGCGCAGTCCGCGCTCGGCAACACCGTCCGGCACGCGCACGCCTCGCACGCCGAGGTGACGCTCAGCTACATGGAGGGCGAGGTGGCGCTGGACGTGTTCGACGACGGGGCCGGATTCGACCCGGTGGCGGTCGCCGGGCGCAGCGGAGGGGACGGCGGGTTCGGGCTGCCGTCGATGCGGGCCCGGGCGCGGGCGCTCGGCGGCACCTTCACGGTGGAGTCGGCGCCCGGCGGGGGCACGGCGCTCGCGGTGCAGCTGCCGGTGACGGAGGTCGGGGAGTGAACGGGCGGAGTGACGACGGGCGGAACGAGGGAGGCCGGGGCGTGAACGAGCACAGTGACGGCGGGCGCGGGAGCGGCGCGGTGATCCGGCTGCTGCTGGCGGACGACCACCCGGTGGTGCGGGCCGGGCTGCGGGCCGTCCTGGAGGGCGAGCCGGACTTCACCATCGCCGCCGAGGCCGCGACCGCCGAACGGGCCGTCGAACTGGCCGCGGCGGGCGGGGTCGACGTGGTGCTGATGGACCTCCAGTTCGGGCCCGGCTCGGCCATGAACGGCGCCCAGGCGACCGCCGCGATCACCGCCCGGCCGGGCGCGCCCCGGGTCCTCGTCGTCACCACCTACGAAACCGACGCCGACACCCTGCCCGCGCTGGAGGCCGGCGCCACCGGCTACCTGCTCAAGGACGCCCCGCCGGAGGAACTGGCCCAGGCCGTCCGGGCGGCCGCCGCGGGCCGCTCGGCGCTGGCGCCGAGCGTCGCCGACCGGCTGCTGGAGCGGATGCGGACGCCGTCGGCGGCGCTCAGCGCGCGGGAGACCGAGGTGCTGGGGCTGGTCGCGGACGGGCTGACCAACCAGCAGATCAGCCAGCGGCTGCACCTGAGCCAGGCCACGGTGAAGTCCCATCTGGTGCACGTCTACACCAAGTTGGCGGTGGACTCGCGGACGGCGGCGGTGCGGGCGGCGCGCGGGCGGGGGCTGATCCGCTGAGCGTAGGGTGGGCCGGGTCCGAACCGTTGCCCGGAGTGGAGGACCCTGATGGCCGTGCGTCTCGATGAACTTTCCGTGCCGGTGATCGGCGCGCCGATGGCGGGCGGGGCGTCCACCCCGGAGCTGGTGGCGGCGGTGAACCGGGCCGGCGGGCTGGGGTTCCTCGCCGCCGGGTACCGGAGCGCCGCCGCGATGGCCGAACAGGTCGCGCTGGTCAGGGAGTTGACCGGTGGGCCGTTCGGCGTGAACCTGTTCGTCCCGGCCCCGCCCGGCGATCCGGCGGCCGTCGCCACCTACCGGGAGCGGCTGCGGCCCGAGGCCGAGCGGTGGGGCGTGGCGCTGCCCGAGGAGATCGGGCCGGACCGGGACGACTGGGAGGCCAAGCTCGCCGTGCTGCTGGCGGACCCGGCCCCGGTGGTCTCGTACACCTTCGGCCTGCCGACGCCGCAGGAGGCGGCGGCGGTCCGCGCGGCCGGGTCGTTCCAGGTCGGCACCGTCACCACGCCCGCGGAGGCGCGGGCGGCGGAGGCGGTCGGGATGGACGCGCTGTGCGTGCAGGGCCCGGAGGCCGGCGGGCACCGCGCCACCCACCGGATCGGGGACGAGCCCGGCGACGTCCCGCTGCTGGAGCTGTTGCCCGCCGTCCGGGCGGTGACGGCGCTGCCGCTGATCGCGGCCGGCGGGCTGGGCGACGGACCGGCGGTGGCGGCGGCGCTGCGGGCCGGGGCGGCGGCGGTGCAGCTGGGGACGGCCCTGCTGCGCGCCGACGAGTCCGGCACCTCGGCCGCGCACCGGGCGGCGCTCACCGAACTCCCGGAGACGGCCGTCACCCGGGCCTTCACCGGCCGCCCGGCCCGCGGTCTGCGCAACGCCTTCATCGACCGCCACGGCCCGTACGCCCCGCCCGCCTACCCCGAGGTGCATCACCTCACCCAGCCGCTGCGCGCCGCCGCGTCCCGCCGCGCCGACCTCCGGTCCATGCACCTCTGGGCCGGCACCGCCCACCGGAAGACCCGCACGGGCCCGGCGGCGGACCTGATCGCGGAGCTGTGGCGGTCCGCGCGGGGGTAGTGCGCCCGGCGCGCGCGAGGTCGGGGCGTGTTGTCCCTCGCAGGGGTGGATTAGGTCGGAAAGCGCGCGGTAACGTATAAGGGACAACTTAATTTTGCCCCATGTGGGAGATCACACTAGTTGGTCCGGTGAACGACTGGTTCCTGGACATCTGCGTCAAGGATCCGGACACCGCCAACCAGATTGCTGACGCGGTCACGCTGCTCGCCCGGAGAGGGCCGCTGCTCAGGCGCCCGATGGTCGACAGGATCCAGGGGAGCAAACTGCACAACCTCAAGGAACTCAGGCCCGGCTCGGCCGGGCAGTCCGAGATTCGGATGCTCTTCGTCTTCGACGCCGAGCGGGAGGCGATCATCCTGGTCGCCGGCGACAAGAACGGGGAGTGGTCCCGGTGGTACGACGTCAACATCCCGCTGGCAGAGGCCCGCTATGAGCAGTACGTCAACGAGAAGGACGAGGGAGCGCGCGCATGAAAGGCCGTAGTTGGACCGAGGTGTGGGCCGAGGCGCAGCGTCTCAACCCCGCGTTGGCGACGCCGGAGGCGGAGGCTGAGCGGGCGCGGATCCGGCAGGAGACGCTGGCGCGGATCCGTGGGTACGAACTGGCCGAGCTGCGGAAGGCGGCCGGGCTGACGCAGAAGGAGGTGGCCGCGCTGATGGGGGTGAGTCAGGCGCGGGTGTCGCAGATCGAGCACGGGCAGGTGGACAGCCTGGACAACCTGAGGGCGTACGCCGCCGCGATCGGCGGGGAGGTCGAGGTGGCCGTCCGACAGGGGGAGCGGACGATCAAGGTGGCTTGATCGTCCGCCCGGTTCGCACGGTTCAATCCAGCAGGCTCGCCATCCAGGATTCGATGGCGGGGGCGGTGCGGGGGAGGGCGTGGGACATGAGGTGGGCGCCGTCGGGGGTGATGACGAGGTCGTCCTCGATGCGGATGCCGAGGCCGCGGAGTTCGAGGGGGAGGGTTTCGTCGTCGGGCTGGAGGTAGAGGCCGGGTTCGACGGTGAGGACCATGCCGGCTTCCAGGGTGCCGTCGAGGTAGCGGTCGGCGCGGGCCCTGGCGCAGTCGTGGTAGTCGAGGCCGAGCATGTGGCCGCTGCCGCAGAGGGTGTAGCGGCGGTGGAGGCCGTTGTCCTCGGCGAGGGACTGTTCGGCGGGGATGCGCAGGACGCCCCAGTCGGCGAGGCCTTCGGCGATGACCCGCATGGCGGCGTTGTGGAAGTCGCGGAAGCGGGCGCCGGGCCGTAGCGCGGCGATGCCGGCGCTCTGGGCGGCGAGGACGAGGTCGTAGGCCTGCCGTTGGACGGGGGTGAAGGTGCCGCTGAGCGGGAGGGTGCGGGTGATGTCGGCGGCGTAGAGGGTGTCGGTTTCGACGCCGGCGTCCAGCAGGAGCAGGGAGTTCGGGTCGAGGGCGCCGTCGTTGCGGATCCAGTGCAGGACGCAGGCGTGGGCGCCGGAGGCGGCGATGGTGGTGTAGCTGGTGCCGTTGCCCTCGGCGCGGGCGCGCAGGTCGAAGACGCCCTCGATCCAGCGTTCGCCGCGGGGGTGGCGCAGGGCGGTGGGCAGGGCGCGGACGACGTCCTGGAAGCCGGTGACGGTGTGGTCGACGGCGAGTTGTAGCTGGCCGATCTCCCAGGTGTCCTTGACCAGACGCAACTCGGCGAGGACGGCGTCGAGTTCGCCGTCCCGTGCGGTGTGGGCGCCGGGGCGTCCGGTGCTTTCGTCGACGAGGGGGTCGGTGCCGGCGAGGACGAGGGTGGGCGGCTGGGGGCCGGTGAGGAGTTTGTCGAGGTCGTCGAGGTGTTCGGTGCGCAGTCCGGTGAGCGCGGCGGCTTCGGCGAGGTCGGGGCGGCGGCCGACCCAGAACTCGCCGTAGCGGCGGTCGCGGTAGAACTCGGCGCCGGTGGCGTGCCCCCCGCGGGGGGAGCGGGGGCGCAGGTACAGGACCGGCTCGTGGCCGTGGGGGCCGGTCGGTTCGAGGACGAGGACGTGGTCGGCCTGGTCCTCGCCGGTGAGGCCGGTGAGCCAGGCGTAGGCGCTGTGCGGGCGGAAGCGGTGGTCGAGGTCGTTGCAGCGGACCTTGAGCCGGCCGGCGGGGACGATCAGCCGTTCGCCGGGGAAGGCGGCGGAGAGGCGGGCGTGGCGGCCGGGGAGGCGGTCGTGGCCGGGGGCGCGCTGGTCGGCGGGGAGGGGGGTGGCGGCCCAGCGGGTGCCCATGAAGGCGTCGAGGGCGGGGGAGACGGGGAGGTCGTGGCTCCCGGTGTTGAGGCCGGTCTGGCGGTGGGTCACCGGTGAACTCCTAGGAGGGGCGGGGGTGGTGTGGCCCGGACACAGCTCGGTAACGGGAGGCGTCACCTCTTGTGCAGTGCAATTTCACATTACTATGTTACGGGTCACACCGCGGAGCGGCCAGACCTCGAAGGTCGCCTCCCGGTCGGGTCCCGGATCACCTCCCGGGGCGGACCACGGGCTTCACGGCAGGCCCCCCACAGCGGAGTTGCACATGACCAGGCGCACCCACGCCGCCCTCGCGGCGGCCCTCGCGGCGACCCTCACCCTCGGCCTCGGGGCCTGCAAGAACGACAAGAGCGACAGCGGCGCCGACGCGGCGGCTGGCAGCACCAAGGGCCCGGGGGCGGCGTCCGGTTCGATCGTCGGCGGCACCCCGGTCAAGGGCGGCACCCTCACCGTCCTGTCCAACCAGGACTTCGCCCACCTCGACCCGGCCCGCAACTGGACCATGCCGAACATGGACTTCGGCATCCGGCTGCTCTACCGCACCCTGGTCACCTTCAAGGCCGAGCCGGGCGCCGCCGGCAGCGAGCTCGTCCCCGACCTCGCCACCGACCTCGGCCGCTCCTCCGACGGCGGGAAGACCTGGACCTTCACCCTCAAGGACGGCGTCAAGTACGAGGACGGGACGCCGATCAAGTCCGCCGACGTCAAGTACAACGTCGAGCGCTCCTTCGCCCCGGACCTCACCGGCGGCCCCGACTACGCCCAGCAGTACCTGGCCGGCGGCGAGAACTACAAGGGCCCGCTGAACGGCGAGCACCTGGCCAGCATCGAGACCCCGGACGAGAAGACCGTCGTCTTCCACCTGAAGCGCCCGGTCGCCGAGTTCTCCTCCACCGCGACGCTGCCGACCTTCGCCCCGGTGCCGCAAGCCCAGGACAAGGGCACCCAGTACGACCTGCGCCCGTTCTCCTCCGGCCCGTACAAGATCGAGACCTACGACCGCGGCAAGCAGCTGACGCTGGTCCGCAACACCAACTGGGACCAGTCCACCGACCCCGTCCGCAAGGCCTACCCGGACAGGATCGTCGTCGTCGAGGGGCTCAAGGCCGGTCAGATCGACGACCGGATCATCGCGAGCGAGGGCGAGGACGCCTCCACGATCGAGTGGGCGACGCTGCGCCCGGAGTCCATCTCCAAGGTGCTGCCCAAGCCGGACGTGAAATCCCGGCTGATCGCCGAGCAGCAGGGCTGCACCGACATGCTCTACCCCAACACCTCCAAGGCGCCGTTCGACGACCCCAAGGTGCGCGAGGCCCTGATGTACGCGGTGGACCGGGACGCCCAGGTCACGGCGTTCGGCGGCCCGGCGACGGCCGACGTGGCCACCTCCTACCTGCCGCCCGCGCTGACCGGCGGCACCAAGCAGGACACCCTGAAGATCGCCCCGACCGGCGACCCGGAGAAGGCCAAGCAACTGCTCAAGGACGCCGGCAAGACCGACCTCAAGGTCTCGCTGACCGTCTCCTCCGGTGACAAGACCCGGGCCGAGGCGCTCCAGCAGTCGCTGGCCAAGGTCGGCATCCAGGTCACCATCACCACCGCCGACCCGTCGGTCTACTACGACACCATCGGCGACACCAAGAACGCGCCCGACCTCGCCATCCTCGGCTGGTGCCCGGACTACCCGTCGGGTGCCACCTTCCTGCCCCAGGTCTTCGACGGCCGCACCATCAAGGAGAAGGGCAACCAGGGCAACGTCGAGCAGTTCCGCGACCAGGCCACCTCGGACCGGATCGACCAGATCAACGCGATGGGCGACGTCACCGAGGCCGACAAGGCCTGGATGCAGCTCAGTGACGACCTGCTGAAGAAGGCGCCCACCGTGCCGCTGCTCTGGCTGCGCCGCCCGCTGCTGGCCGGCACCAACGTGGCCGGCGCCTTCGGCCACCCGGTCTGGACCGGCCAGTGGGACTTCGCCACCATCGGCCTCAAGGACCCCTCGAAGAGCAAGGGCTGAGGGGCCGTCCGCGATGAGCACACGCACTGAGCCCGCCGCCGCGCCGGTCGCGGCGGCGGGCCCCGCGAAGGCCGCCGGCCGCGGGCCGTGGCGGCTGGTCTGGGACCAGCTGTGGGCCAGGGGCTCGGCCCGCTTCGGCCTGGTCACGGTCGCCCTGCTGATCCTGCTGACCGCCCTGGCCGGACCGCTGAGCGCGCTCGGCGGCTGGACCCCCGACGAGTTCGACAAACGCGCGATCGACCCTTACCTCGGCGGCCTGCCGATCGGCGACTTCGGCGGGATCGGCACCCGGCACTGGCTGGGCGTCGAACCCGCGACCGGGCGCGACCTGTTCGCCCGGGTCCTGCACGGCGGCCAGACCTCGCTGCTGATCGCGTTCACCGCCACCGTGCTGGTCGTGGTCGCCGGCACCCTGACCGGCATCGCCGCCGGCTACTTCGGCGGCCGCACCGACGCCGTGCTCTCCCGGCTGATGGACCTCACCATGTCCTTCCCGTCCCTGATCTTCATGATCTCGATGATGTCGGTGGCCAAGGACGTCAACCGGATCCTGCTGATGACCCTGGTGATCGGCCTGTTCGGCTGGCCCGGCATCGCCCGCGTCGTCCGCGGCCAGACCCTCTCGCTCAAGCACCGCGAGTACGTCGACGCGGCCAAGGTCGGCGGCGCCCGCTCCTGGCGGATCCTCACCCGGGAGATCCTGCCGAACGTCTCCGGGCCGATCATCGCCTACACCACGCTGCTCGTCCCCGGCATGATCGCCACCGAGGCCGCGCTCAGCTACCTCGGCGTGGGCGTGCGCCCGCCGACCCCGTCCTGGGGCCAGATGATCGCCGAGAGCATCGTCCACTACGAGACCGACCCGACGTACTTCCTGATCCCGACGGTCTTCCTGTTCCTCGCCGTGCTCGCCTTCACCCTGCTCGGCGACGCGCTGCGCGACATCCTCGACCCCCGAGGAGGCCGGTCGTGATCCTCTCCCCCGACCCCCGAGGAGGCCGGCCGTGATCCTCTACCTCGGGCGCCGACTGCTCGCCGCTGCCGGCATCCTGCTGGCCGTCTGCGCGATCACCTTCACCATCTTCTACCTGCTGCCCTCCGACCCGGCGGTGGCCGCCTGCGGCAAGACCTGCAGCCCCGAACGGGTCGCCGAGGTCAAGGCGGCGATGGGCCTGGACAAGCCGGTCTGGGAGCAGTTCGCCACCTACCTCACCGGCATCGTCGCCGGGCGCGACTACGGCAGCGGCGCCAGCGCCACCCACTGCGGCTTCCCCTGCCTCGGCTACTCCTACGAGTACTCGCTGCCGGTCTGGGACCTGCTCACCGACCGCCTGCCGGTCTCCGTCTCGCTCGCCATCGGCGCGGCCGTGCTCTGGCTGGTCCTCGGCCTGGGCGCCGGCGTCACCTCGGCGCTGCGCAAGGGCGGGCTCACCGACCGGACGCTGATGGTGGCGTCGGTCGGCGCCGCGTCGCTGCCGGTCTACTTCACCTCGATCATGCTGATCTGGGGCGTCGTCCGGACGGCCGGCCTGCTGCCGTACCCCGCGTACCACGCGTTCACCGACGACCCGGTCGCCTGGGCCTCCAACCTGCTGCTGCCGTGGATCGCCCTGGCCCTGCTGTACGCGGCCATGTACGCCCGGCAGAGCCGCAACTCGATGATCGAGGCGATGGCCGAGCCGTACATCCGCACCGCCCGGGCCAAGGGCCTGCCGCCCGGCACCGTCGCCGTCAAGCACGGGCTGCGCTCCGGGATGACGCCGATCCTCACCATCTTCGGCATGGACCTCGGCGGCCTGCTGGCCGGCGCCGTCATCACCGAGTCCATCTTCGGCCTGCCCGGCGTCGGGCGGCTGTTCTACGACGCGCTGGTCCGCTCCGACCAGCCCGTCATCCTCGGCGTCACCCTGCTCGCGGCCTCCTTCATCGTCGCCGCGAACCTGCTGGTCGACCTGCTCTACGCGTACGTCGACCCGAGAGTGAGGTACTGATGACTCTGTTGGAGGTCGACGACCTCAGGGTCTCCTTCGACACGCCCCGGGGCGTCGTCCGGGCGGTGGACGGCATCTCCTTCGCCGTCGAGGCCGGGCGGACCCTCGGCCTGGTCGGCGAGTCCGGCAGCGGCAAGTCCGTCACCTCGCTCGCCGTCATGGGCCTGCACCGCGGCGCCGCCGTCACCGGCTCGATCCGGCTCGACGGGATGGAGCTCAACGGGCTCGGTGAACGGGCGTTGGGCGCCGTCCGGGGCCGCCGGATCGCGATGATCTTCCAGGACCCGCTGTCCAGCCTGCACCCCTTCTACACCGTCGGCGAGCAGATCGCCGAGCACTACCGGGTGCACTTCAAGGCCAACCGCAGGGCGGGCCGCGCGCGGGCGCTCGAAATGCTGGCCGAGGTCGGCATCCCGGAGCCGGCCCGGCGGGTCGACGAGTACCCGCACCAGTTCTCCGGCGGCATGCGCCAGCGCGTCATGATCGCCATGGCCCTCGCCTGCGAGCCCGAACTGCTGATCGCCGACGAACCCACCACGGCCCTCGACGTCACCGTCCAGGCGCAGATCCTCGACCTGATCGCCCGCATCCAGCAGGAGCGCGGCCTCGGCGTCGTCATGATCACCCACGACCTCGGCGTGGTCGCCCGGGTCGCCCACGAGGTGCTGGTCATGTACGGCGGCCGGGCCGCCGAACAGGCCTCGGTGGACCGGCTGTTCGCCACCCCCGGGCACCCGTACACCCGCGGCCTGCTGGACTCGCTGCCGCGCCTGGACGACACCGACGACGCCCCGCTGCGGGCCATCCCCGGCAGCCCGCCGTCGCTGATCGCCCCCGCCCCCGGCTGCTCCTTCGCCCCGCGCTGCGCCCGCACCGACGCCGCCACCGCCGAGGAACACGCCCGCTGCCTGGCCGAACGACCAGAGCTCGGCCCGCTCGCCCCCGGCCACCAGGCCGCCTGCCACCTGCCACTGGTGCCGGAAGGAGCCCGGCCATGACCGAAACCCTGCTGTCCGTGAGGGACTTGGTGAAGACCTTCCCCGGTCGACGAGGGCGCACCGGCCGCCCCGGCGCCCCGGTCCGGGCCGTCGACGGCGTCAGCTTCGACGTCGGCAAGGGCGAGACGCTCGGCCTGGTCGGCGAGTCCGGCTGCGGCAAGTCCACCACCGGGCGGATGATCGTCCGCCTGCTCGACCCGACCTCCGGCACCGTCACCTTCGACGGCACCGAGATCGGCGGGCTCTCCCAGGCCCGGCTGCGACCGCACCGGCGGCACCTGCAGATGGTCTTCCAGGACCCGTACTCCTCGCTCAACCCCCGGCAGACGGTGGCCCGGATCATCTCCGAGCCGCTGCTGCTCCAGGGGTTCGGCGCGGCCGACGCGCGCCGGCGGGCCGGCGAGCTGATGGAACTGGTCGGGCTGATCCCCGAGCAGATCGACCGCTACCCGCACGAGTTCTCCGGCGGCCAGGCGCAGCGCATCGGCATCGCCCGCTCGCTCGCCACCTCGCCGAAGCTGGTCATCGCCGACGAGCCGGTCTCCGCGCTCGACGTCTCCATCCAGGCCCAGGTGGTCAACCTGATGGAGCGGCTCCAGCAGGAGCTCGGCCTGGCGTACGTGTTCATCGCGCACGACCTCTCGGTGGTCAAGCGGGTCTGCGACCGGGTGGCGGTGATGTACCTCGGGCGGATCGTCGAGATCGGCGACAAGGCCGAGGTGTACGGCAGCCCGGCGCACCCGTACACCAGGGCGCTGCTGTCCGCCGTCCCGCTGCCCGACCCGGCGGCGGAGCGCGCGCGGGAGCGGATCGTGCTGCTCGGCGACCCGCCGAGCCCGGCGAACCCGCCGTCCGGCTGCACCTTCCACCCGCGCTGCCCCAAGGCCCAGGAGATCTGCCGCACGGACCGCCCGCTGCTGCGGATCGCCGGGCCGGGCGGCCGGGAGGCGGCCTGCCACTTCCCGGAGGCCTGATTCCCGGAGGCCTTCGCGGGCCTTCGGGGGCCTTCGCTGGCCTTCGAGGGCCTTCATGAGCCGGCTGAGGCCGGCTGACCAGAGCCGCCGTACCGCCCAGTTGCCCCCACGCCGGGCGGTACGGCACCCAACGGGCGAGGGACGCGATCCCTCGCCGCAGACGCCCGGTCGGGCGCGGCGGGGAACCTCACGAGGGCCGCGTCCGACCGGGTTCCACCGTGTTCACGGTCCGGCCGTTCTCATGGTCCGACCGTGTTCACGGTTCGGTCGTTCTCAGGGCCCGGCCGTTTTCACGGTCCGGACGGCCCGCCCGCCTCGCTCGCCGTGCCCGGCAGCAGCCGACGCGGGCCGGGCCCCTCGGCGGCCAGTTCGTCCCCGGGGTTGAGCACCCGGCAGCGGCGCAGCGACACGCAGCCGCAGCCGATGCAGCCGGTCAGCTCCTCCTCCAGCCGCTCCAACTCGGCCCGCCGGGCGCGCAGTTGTTCGGCCCAGCGCCGCGAGATGCGGTCCCAGTCGTGCTTGCCCGGCATCCGGTCCTCGGGGAGCCCGGTGAACACCTCGGCCACCTCGGAGAGCGGGATGCCGAGCCGTTTGGCGACCAGGATGAGCGAGATCCGGCGCAGCACGTGCCGCCGGTAGCGGCGCTGGTTGCCCGGCGACCGCTCGGAGGAGATCAGCCCCTGGTCCTCGTAGAAGCGCACCGCCGAGGTGGCGATCCCGGCCCGCCGGGCCACCTCGCCGACGCTCAGCAGGTCGACCGGTCCGGTGTCCATGCCTGCTCCTCGACTCCTTGACTCCTTGACTTCAAGTCCTGTTGAAGATCAAGCGTACCGGACGTGGTCGGATCATTCGCTGCGCGGAGCGGTACCACCCCTGCCGAGCAGGACAGTTACCCCCTGGAGTCGGCGCCGAACGGCCTCGCCGGAGGTCGGCGTGAACCGTCCTCCGGGTGCGGTGAGGCCCATGAGCCGGCCCCGGGCCCCTTTTCGTCGGGGGGCCCGGGGCCTTCGCTGTGGGTTCCTACGAGGCCGGGCCGACCCGGACGGTGGTGATCCGCCCGCCCTGGGACTCCCGGACGACCTCGATCCTGGTGTTGGTGTCCGGCACCTTCACCGCGAGCTGCGGGAGGGCCGGGTCGGTGTACGTGCCGGTGTGGTCGTTGAAGACCGGGACGGCCGGCTCGGACGGGATCCGCACCGCGACGCCGCCCTTGTGCAGGGTGAACGCCGTGGTCGGCCTGAGCGAGAACGGCGCGTCGTAGGTCTGCGCCCGCCCGTTGACCAGGGTGCCGTCGGCGAAGCGGACCGCCGCCGGGTGGGCGTCGATCGGCAGGATCAGCCCGCCGCCGGGGTGGTCCTTGGTGTTGTTGTCGCCGTACGCGGTGTCCCACAGCCAGAGCAGGACGCCCTCCTGGTACGGGTAGGTGTCGACGACGTCGGCCTTGCCCGCGACGCCGCTGTACCCGAAGTTGTACGGGCCGGTCTTCAGGAACGCGCCGTAGCCGGTGTAGCGGCGGTTCTCGGCGAGGTAGGCGCGCGGGTGCTGCTTGACGGCGGTGCGGCCGGTGATGACGGTGAAGCCGGTGGCGGTCCAGCCGTTGGCGCCGTTCTCGGCGCCGTCGGCGAAGAGCTCGGTGCCGCCGGCGGTGATCTTCACGGCGTCGACGAGCACGCCCCGGCCGTGGGTGTTGCCGTCGGAGGTGGCGTGGAAGCGCAGCCGGACCTGCTGGCCGAGGTAGCCGTCCAGCGGGAGGTGCAGCTTCCGGTAGGTGCCCGAACTGCCGCTGAGACCGGGGGTGTTTGCGCTGGTGTTGCCGATCGGCGCGCCGTCGACGGTGCCGCCCAGGGCCGTCCAGTGCTTGCCCTGGTCGGTGGAGGCCTCGACGGTGAGGAAGTCGTAGTCCTGCTCGGTGTCGTACCAGGCGGCGGCGTCCAGGGCGGCCGGGCCGGTGGCGGTGCGCAGGTCGACGTCCCGGCTGAGCGAGTTGTCTAGGTTGTCGCCGGTGTCGCTCCACCACTGCCTGGCGCCCTCGTACGGGTCGGCGAGGTCGGTGCTGGTGGTGCTGTCCGGCAGGTGGACGAGCAGCGCCTGGGCCTGGTCGGTGTTGTAGCCGCTCACCCCGAGGGCGTGGCTGGACCGGGTGGCGGCCTGCGCCTCGTCGTAGTCGAGCCAGCCGAACTGGAGCTTGCTCCAGGCGTCGAGGTCGCCGGGGTAGCCGCCGGTGGTGTTCGGCCCCTTGCCGAGGTAGGAGCCGGAGGACATCAGCGACCAGAAGTTGACGCTGTTGTCGCCGCCGTTGGTGCTGTACAGGTCGGGCAGGCCGAGGTTGTGGCCGTACTCGTGGGCGAACAGGCCGACGCCGCTGTTCTCGCCGGCCTGGACGTAGTCGTAGACGTAGAGGCCGGTGTCGCCGACCGGCGCGCCGCCGATCTTGTTGCCCTCCGGGCCGGTCCGGCCGGTCGCGTCGGGGAAGGTCCAACTGCGGTGCGCCCACAGCGCGTCGGCCCCCTGGGCGCCGCCGCCCCAGGTCTCGTCGACGCCGGCGTGCACCACGATGACGTTGTCGAGGTAGCCGTCGGGCTGGTTGAACTCGCCGGTCTTGGTGTGGTCGTAGCGGTCGTAGACGTCGTACTGGGCGAGCTGTGCCTTGATGTCGGCCACGCTGCGGCCCTTGGCGATCTCGCCGTCGTACCAGGCCTTGACGGCGTCCCGGATGAACTCCTGGCCCTGGGTCCAGGCGCCGGAGCCCTGCGGGCCCTTGTTGCTGCCGTAGCGGGCCTCGTTGTACGGGACGGTGACCCAGTCGCTGACGGTGCCCTGGACGTCGTAGCGGCCGGAGGACTGGGTGCGGTAGTAGTTGCGCATGGACACGGTGCCGGGCGTGTCGTCGAAGAACATCTTCTGGTAGTAGTCGCGGCTGAAGTCCGGCTCCCACAGCGTGTGGTTGTCGCCCTTGCCCGGCTTGGGGATCTGGTCGTGGCGCGGGCCGGGGGTACCGCCGTAGCGGGGCTGGCCGTTGTACTGGGTGGTGTTGTCGACCTCGTCGCCGAACTGGGCGAGGATCACGAAGACCTTGTCCGTGCGCTGGTGCGCCAGTTGGACGTAGTCGTTGCCGACCTTCACCTTGGCGGGGGCCCGCTTGCCGGCGGTCTTGGCGACGGCGCCCTGGTTGAGCTGTTCCAGGGCCTTGGTGCGGAGCGCCTGGCGCTCGCGCTCCTGGGGGGCGAGCGGTGCGGGCGGGGCTTCGGCGCCCTGCTCCGCAGGGGCGGCGGCGATCGTGGTGGGGGCGGTCGCGGCCGGAGCGGCCTGGGCGGGGGTGCCCAGCAGGGTGGCGGCTATCGCGCTCGTGGTGAGCGCGGCCGCAAGAGCGGCGGACAGTCTGCGCAACTGACCGGTCCTTTCCGGGGGATGGGGTTTGGGGGTGGAGTAATCGTTCAGTGAAGCGCAGGTAATATTTCACATGTCACGGGTCACGTGGAAGAGGCGAGGGCAAGGCGAAGGGCGCCGCACCACCGGTGCGACGCCCTTGTCCGGAATCCGGCGAATCAGCCCAAGGATGCCCGCAGGAAGGCGAGTTCAGCCTGGGTGACCTGCTCGTTCACCCCGCCCGGGGTCATGTGGGTGACGCCCGGCAGCGGCAGCACGCTGTGCGGGCGGCCGGCCTTGGTGAGTGCCTCGGAGAGCAGCAGGGTGTGCGAGGGGTGGACGTTGTCGTCGGCCAGCCCGTGGATCAGCAGCAGCGGCCGGGTCAGCCCGGGCGCGTCGGTGACCAGGCAGTCGTCGGCGTAGCCCTCCGGGTTGTCCTGCGGCAGCGCGAGGTAGCGCTCGGTGTACGCGGTGTCGTAGTGCCGGAAGTCGGTGGGCGGGGCGCCCGCGCAGGCGGCGTGGAAGACGTCCGGGCGGCGCAGCACGGCGAGCGCCGCGAAGTACCCGCCGTACGACCAGCCGCGCACGCCGACCCGGTCGAGGTCGAGGTCGTGGTGCTGCCCTGCGAGTGCCTGCAGGGCGTTCACCTGGTCGTCCAGCGCCACCTGGGAGAAGCGGCGGAAGATCGCCCGGGTGAACTCCGGCGAGACGAACGGGGTGCCGCGGTTGTCGGTGGTGACGACGGCGAAGCCCTGGTCGGCCCACCACTGGCGGAGCTGCCAGCGGCGCGGCTCGGCCGCCACGGCCTGGAAGCCGGGCCCGCCGTAGACGTCCAGCAGCACCGGCAGCCGGCGGCCGGGGACGTGGTTGCGCGGGTACACCACGGCGGTGGGCAGGCCGAGTTCGGTGACCCGGGCGAGCCGTGGCCGCACCCGGTAGGGCAGGGCGGCGCTCAGGTCGGTGAGCGGCAGTGTGGGGCCGTCGGGCGAGGCGTCGAGCGAGCCGTCGCGCAGCAGTCGGCGCCGGATGCCGTCGGCGTCGGCGGTGGTGAGCAGCAGGGTGCGGCCGGCGGCGAGTGCGGAGTGCACGCCGGGGCCGGTGGTGACGGGTTCGGGTGTGCCGCCGTCCGGGTCGACCAGGTGGACGTACTGGTCGGCCGGGTCGCCCTGGCCGGTCTCGCAGAGCAGCCGGCCGTCCAGGTGCCCGACCACCCGGCGGATCTGGAGCCCGGTGGTGTCCAGCGGCTTGCCGTCCAGGGCGAGGCCGCGGGCCTGCGGGGTGTCGTGGGCGGTGAGCAGCCGGCCGTCGGCCAGCCGGGCGGGGGTGCCGGGCAGGTCGTCGACCCAGAACTCGTCGGTGGTGCGGGAGAGTTCGCGGGTCTCTCCGGTGGCCGGGTCGGCGGTCAGCAGCAGGATGTGCTGCTGGAGCCGGTCGGCGACGGTGAGCAGCAGTTCCTGGTCGGAGGCCCAGGTGGCGGCGCAGAGGTACGGGAACGCGGCGGCGTCCCAGCGGAGCCGTACCCGGCTGCGGTCGAGGCCGAGGACCCAGAGCTGGACGTCCGCGTTGGGGCCGCCGGCCTGCGGGTAGGCGAAGTCCTCGGCGGGCTCGCCGGGGTGGGCGGGGTCGGCGAAGTAGCGCCGGGGGAGGGCGGATTCGTCCACCCGGGCGGCCAGCAGCGCGCCGCCGTCGGGGCGCCACCAGTGGCCGCGGGAGCGGCCGAGCTCCTCGGCGGCGGCGAACTCGGCGACGCCCCAGCGGGCGCCGTCGGCGGGGGAGAGCGGTTCGAGGTCGGGGGTGGCGTACAGGGCGTCGTCGGCGACGTAGGCGACGCGTTCGCCGGCGGCGTCCGGCCGGGGGTCGAACGCGGGCCCGGCGACGGGCAGTTCGGTGCCGGCGCCGGTGGCGGTGTCGATCCGGAACAGCCGGCCGTCGAGGACGAGGACGGCGGTCGCGAGGTCGGCGGTGGCCGCGTACGTGCCGATGCCGGCGGCGACCAGGCGGGTGCGTTCGCGCAGCCGTCGTTCGACGGCGGGCAGGTCGTCGCGGCGGCCGGTGCGCCCGGGGGCGAGGACGGCCGGGTCGGCGACCAGTCGTTCCTCGCCGGTGGCGGCGTCGAGCAGGTGCAGGCGGTCGACCGGATCCTCGGAACCGGTCGAGCGGAGCAGCAGCAGCCGGGTACCGTCCTCGGCGAGGGTGAACGCGCGCGGCGCACCGAAGGTGAACCGGCCGGTGCGGGCGCTGAGCGACAGGAAGGGGTCGGTGATGGTCACGGCCCGATCGTCGTATCGGAGCGCGCCACCCGACCAGTACCCTGTCATGTGAAATGTCACACACCACAATGGGGAGGATGCCGTGATCGAGGACCTGTGGACCGTCGAACCCCCGGCCCCGCTGCCCGCGGCCGACGGGCTGTTCGGCATCTCGCCGGACGCGGCGCACCTGAACCACGGTTCGTACGGCGCGGTGCCCGTCCCCGTGCAGCGCGCGCAGCAGCGGCTGCGCGCCGAACACGAGCTGGACCCGGACGGCTTCTTCGCCGACCTGCCGGCCCGGGTCGGCGCGGCGCGCACCAGGATCGCCGCCGACCTGGCCGTCGACCCGGACCGGCTCGCCCTGGTCTCCAACGTCACCGAGGCGGTCGCGATCGCCCTGGACACCATCCCGTTCGCGCCCGGCGACCGGATCCTGGTCACCGACCACGGTTACGGCGTGGTCACCCGGGCCGCCGAGCGCCGGGCCGCCGAGACCGGCGCCGAGGTGGTCGAGGTCGAACTGCCGCTGGACACCCCCGACGAGCAGGCCGTCCGGGAGGCGGTGCTCGCCGCCGTCGACGAGCGCGTCACCGTCGCGGTGCTGGACCAGATCACCTCGCCCACCGCCCGCCTGATCGCCGGAGCGGGCCTGCTCGCCGACCTGCGCGAGCGCGGCGTGACCACCGTCGTGGACGGCGCCCACGCCCCCGGCATGCTGCCCGCCCCGGTCGACCCGAACGCCGACTTCTGGTTCGGCAACCTGCACAAGTGGGCCTTCGCCCCGCGCGGCACTGGCGTGCTCGCCGTCCGCCCGGAGTGGGTGGACCGGGTGCGCCCGCTGACCTTCTCCTGGGAGCACGACCGGGGCTTCCCGTGGAACGTCGAATGGCGCGGCACCTGCGACTACACGGGCTGGCTCGCCGCCCCGGCCGGCTTCGAGCTGCTGCGCGAGCTCGGCCCCGAGGCCGTGGCCGCGCACAACGCCGCACTCGCCGGGTACGGCCAGCGGGTGCTCGCCGAGCGGGCCGGCCTGGCGCCGCTGCCCGCGACGCCCGGGGTCTCGATGCGCTCCGTCCGGCTGCCGGCCGGGTGCGTCGAGGCGGAGCAGGACGTGAAACCGCTGCGGGACGAGGTGTGGCAGCGGCTCGGCACCCGGATCGCGATCCGCCCGTGGGCCGGCGGCGGGGTGCTGCGGGTCAGCGCGCAGCTGTACAACCGGCCGCGGGAGTACGAGCGGCTGGCGGACGGGCTGGCCGACCTGCTGAAGGGCTGACCGGCGCGCGGGGGCCGGCCTGCACGCGCGGCTACTCCGGGCCGGTCCCGGTCCGCACGCGGCTACTCCGGGCCGACCCGGTCGGAGCTGCCTCGCTCGGAGCTGCCCCGGTCGGTGCTGGCCCGGTCGGTGCTGGCCCGTAGCTCGGCGAGCAGCAGGTTCTGGTCGGCGAGCAGCCCGGTGAGGATCCGCCGGGCCGCTCGCAGCAGGTCGGCGACGTCGCCGCCGGCCAGCGCGTACACCACCGTGCTGCCCTCCCGGGTGGCGGTGACGATGCCGGACCGGCGCAGCACCGCGAGCTGCTGGGAGAGGCTGGAGGGTTCGACCTCCAGCTCGGCGAGCAGCCCGCGGACGGGCGTCGGTCCGGCCTGGAGCAGTTCCAGCACCCGGATCCGGACGGGATGGCCGAGCATCCGGAAGAACTCGGCCTTGGCCTGGTAGAGCGCTACCGCCACGAGTCCCCCCTTCCCTGGTGTCGGTCCGCTCAGATCTCCAGCGAGAGTTCGATCCGCTTGAGCTGGTGGCGGGCCATCGCGAGGTTGGAGCGGCCGCGGTTGAGCGCCAGGAAGAGGAAGAGGCCGCGCCCGGTGGGCGTGGTGATCGGTCGGACCAGGTGGTACTGGTTGGTGAGGCTGATCAGGATGTCCTCGATCTCGTTGTCGTGCAGGTTGAGCATCTCCATCGCCCGCATCTTGGCGCGGACCACGTCGGTGTTCCCGGCGGCGGCGACGTTGAGGTCCAGTTCGCCGCCGTCGCCGAGGCTGCCGAGCGCCATGCCGCTGCCGTAGTCGACCAGGGCGACGCCGATCGCGCCGTCGATCCCCATGGCCTCTTTGAGGGACGTCTCCAGGTTCGCCATCGTCGGTGTCCTCCCGTGAGTTGGTGGCGGTGGCTCCGCCGTGGCAACGACGGTAGGGAGACCGGCGGCCGTCCACCGAGGATGACCGGAGACGTCCGAAGCTGGTCGGACTCTGATCACTTGAAGATGTTTGCAACTATGGATGTGAGAGGGAAGCGATCCCGGAATGATCCCGCGGCCGATCCTGCGGCCGATCCCGACGCAGGGAAGCCGCGGGGAAAGCCGTACGGAAGCCCTACGGAAAGTCGCACGGAAAAACGGTGCTATCGATGTCAGTGCCGCCGGGTAACCTCTCGCTGAGATGCGAGATCACACCAACCACACCCGGACGGCGATGAACACCCCTGAGCCCCAGCCCCACGACGACCAGGAGCTCAGCCCCGCCGAGGCGTACGCGGCCAGCCGCCGCCGGGCCAAGGAGCAGGCGACCGCGCTCCACGGCTTCCAGCAGCTGTACGACTTCCCGCTGGACGACTTCCAGCTGGAGGCCTGCGAGGCGCTGGAGGCCGGCTCGGGCGTCCTGGTCGCCGCGCCCACCGGCTCGGGCAAGACCATCGTCGGCGAGTTCGCCGTGCACCTGGCCCTCCTGGGCGGCCGCAAGTGCTTCTACACCACGCCCATCAAGGCGCTGTCCAACCAGAAGTACGGCGACCTGGTCAAGCGCTACGGCGCCGCCAAGGTCGGCCTGCTCACCGGCGACAACACCGTCAACGGCGACGCCCCCGTGGTGGTCATGACCACCGAGGTGCTGCGCAACATGCTCTACGCGGGCTCCAGCACCCTCGACGGCCTCGGCTACGTCGTCATGGACGAGGTGCACTACCTCGCCGACCGCTTCCGCGGCGCCGTCTGGGAGGAGGTCATCATCCACCTCCCCGAGTCGGTCACCCTCGTCTCGCTCTCCGCGACCGTCTCCAACGCCGAGGAGTTCGGCGACTGGCTGGACACCGTGCGCGGCGGCACCCGGGTGATCGTCTCCGAGACCAGGCCCGTGCCGCTGTGGCAGCACGTGATGGCCGGCAACCGGATGTACGACCTGTTCGCCAACCCCGACCGGGACGGCCGCCCCAAGGACGGCCCGCGCAACCCGGGCAAGGCCGTCAACCCCGAGCTGGTCCGGCTCGCCCGCTCCGAGCTGGACCGCAACCCGCGCGACCGGTTCGGCCGCGGCCGGGGCCGCAGCATGCCCAACGGGCGCCCCGGCCGGGTCTGGACGCCGGGTCGGGTGGACGTCATCGACCGGCTCGACGCCGAGGGCCTGCTGCCCGCGATCACCTTCATCTTCAGCCGGGCCGGCTGCGAGGCCGCCGTCCAGCAGTGCCTCAGCTCCGGCCTGCGGCTCAACAAGGACGCCGACCGCGCGGTCGTCCGGGCCTTCGTCGAGGAGCGCTGCGCCGACATCCCCGACGAGGACCTGCACGTCCTCGGCTACTTCGAGTGGCTGGACGGGCTGGAGCGCGGCATCGCCGCCCACCACGCCGGGATGCTGCCGCGGTTCAAGGAGGTGGTCGAGGAGCTGTTCGTGAAGGGCCTGGTCAAGGCCGTCTTCGCGACCGAGACCCTGGCGCTCGGCATCAACATGCCCGCCCGCTCGGTGGTCATGGAGAAGCTGGTCAAGTGGAACGGCGAGACCCACGCCGACATCACCCCCGGCGAGTACACCCAGCTCACCGGCCGGGCCGGGCGCCGGGGCATCGACGTCGAGGGCCACGCCGTGGTGCTCTGGCAGCGCGGCCTCGACCCGGAGGCGCTGGCCGGCCTGGCCGGCACCCGCACCTACCCGCTCAAGTCCTCGTTCCGGCCGTCCTACAACATGGCCGTCAACCTGGTCTCCCAGTTCGGCCGGCACCGCTCGCGCGAACTGCTGGAAACCTCCTTCGCCCAGTTCCAGGCCGACCGCTCGGTGGTCGGCATCGCCCGCCAGGTCCAGCGCAACGAAGAGGGGCTGGAGGGCTACCGCGAGTCGATGACCTGCCACCTCGGCGACTTCGATGCGTACATGGACCTGCGCCGCCGACTCAAGGACCGGGAGAACGAACTCGCCCGCGAGGGCAGCGGCCAGCGCCGCGCGGCCGCCGTCGAGTCGATCGAGCAGCTCAAGCCGGGTGACGTCATCCACGTCCCCACCGGCAAGTTCGCCGGCCTCGCGCTGGTCCTCGACCCGGGCCTGCCGCCGGTCAGCCGCAACGGCCGGGTCGGCCGCCACCCCGACTTCCAGGACGGGCCCCGCCCGGTGGTGCTCACCGCCGAGCGGCAGGTCAAGCGGCTCGCCATGATCGACTTCCCGTACCCGGTCGCCGCCGTCGAGCGGGTGCGCATCCCCAAGTCCTTCAACCCGCGCAGCCCGCAGTCCCGCCGGGACCTCGCCTCCGCGCTGCGCACCAAGGCCGGCCACCTCGAACCCGAGCGGTTCCGCCGGGGCCGCGCGGCCGCCGCCGACGACCAGGAGATCACTCGGCTGCGCACCGAACTGCGCCAGCACCCCTGCCACGGCTGCGACGAGCGCGAGGACCACGCCCGCTGGGCCGAGCGCTACCACCGCCTGCACCGCGACACCGAGGCGCTGGAACGCCGGATGCGCTCCCGCACCCACACCATCGCCCGCACCTTCGACCGCGTCTGCGGGCTGCTCACCGACCTCGGCTACCTGAGCGGCGACACCGTCACCGACGACGGCAAGCGCCTCGGCCGGCTCTACGGCGAACTCGACCTGCTCGCCTCCGAGTGCATCCGCGAAGGCGTCTGGAGCGGCCTGGACGCCGCCGAACTCGCCGCCTGCGCCTCGGCGTTGGTCTACGAGGCGCGCCAGTCCGACGACGCCACCGCCCCCCGGGTGCCGGAGGGCGGGGCCAAGGAGGCGCTCGGCCAGATGGTCCGGATCTGGGGCCACCTGGACGCCCTGGAGGAGCAGCACCGGATCAACACCGCCGAGGGCGTCGGCCAGCGCGAGCCCGACCTCGGCTTCGCCTGGGCCGCCCACCGCTGGGCCCTCGGCCACAGCCTGGACCAGGTGCTGCGCGACGCCGACATGCCGGCCGGCGACTTCGTCCGCTGGACCAAGCAACTGATCGACGTCCTCGGCCAGATCCAGGACGCGGCCGGCGAGGACGCCGAACTGCGCCGGACGGCCCGCAAGGCCGTCGACGGCCTGCGCCGCGGCATCATCGCCTACTCCTCGGTGGGCTGACCGCCGAACGCCAGGGGCCCGCCCGTTCACCCCGAACGTGCGGGCCCCTGGCGTATCCGGTGGCTTCCTACCCCCCACCCCCGTGCGGCCTCGGCGGGCCGGAGCGGCACCGGAATTGTGAGCGGCTGCACGAGAAGTCGATCAGGTCGACTTCTCGTGGAGAAGGGGCAGCCGAAACGGGCGAGGCGATGCCGATGGTCAGGGCGCGGGAGGCGCCGGGGCGAAGTAGTCGCGGAGCATCTCCGTGGTCCACGCGGGCTGGCGCACTTCTCCGCGCGGTCCGAACTCCTCGAACCAGGGCTTCACTTCGAGGACCGGGGTGCCGTCGATGGCGTCCAGGTCCTCGACGTGCAGGTCCAGGCCGTCGACCTTGAGGAGGCGGCAGCGGGAGGACCCGAGCCAGTTGATGCGCCGCATGTTCCGGTGGCCGAACACGCCGACCTCGGGCCAGTCCGGGTTGTCCCGGGGGCGGCGGGCACCGAAGTTCAGATCGGCCGGGTCGGTCCTGTGGAACCGGAAGATCACGTCGAGGTGGGAGAACTCCTCCAGTCCCTTCGTCGCGTCGGGCGGAAACCTGTCGCCGTCCAGCCGGATGATGGCGCGGGTCCCTCCCCAGCGGTCGTCGGTCGGTTCCGTACGGCCTCCCACAACATGGCCCAGTGCTTCCACGCTGAAGACGTCACCCACGTGTTTCCCCTCCTGAGAACGGACCGCGCCAGAACGGCGGGTCAGATGGTGGCTGCCAGATAGTCGGCGGCGCGCCTGTCGACGGCGTCGATGTGCTGCACCTTCCGTCCGCGATAGGGCGAAAGCGCACTGCGAATTTGTAGAGCGACTTCGCGGGTGCGGGCGGAGCGGACGGTCTGCATGGCGTCGAGCGACTGGGACCAGATGGTGCAGGCCTCCTCGATGGAGTGCTGCCCGGCCTTCACGAGGCCCAGGTGGCCGAGGGTGACCGCGTGGGTCCTGGTGAACGTGGAAGCCTTACGGGTCGCGACGCTGCGCTCGAACTCCTTCGCTGCGCCTTCCAGGTCGCCGAGGTCGCGGAGCGCCGACGCGGTCTCGTGTGCCAAGGAAGCCTCGCCGAAGAAGAACACCCGGGGTGGTTCGTCGTCACCGGGCGAGGCTGCCGACAGATCGCGTTCGGCCTGGAGCAGCGCGGCGTTCGCCTCAGCAGTGCGCCCCGCAGAGGCCAGGGTACGTGCATGGACGACGCCGAGCAGGGACCGTTCGCGATGGCCGGCGAGCCGGTACCGGTCGCCGGCCATCGATGCCTCGGCGACCCTGACGGCATGGTGCGGTTTCCGGAGGTCGACCGCTTGGTGAGCCATGGCGCGCAGAATGTGCCCGGCCATCGCGGGGTCGTCGGCCTCGGCCGCCAGTTTCACGGCGACGGTGTAGTAGTGCTGGGCGGCGGGGTGCTCGCCGTTGTCGAACGCCGTCCACCCGGCCAGGTAGGCGAGTTCGGATGCTGCGGAGAACATGTCCCGCCGAATCAGGTCGGAGGAGAAGGTTCCTTGGAGGAACTCTCCGACATCCGTGAGGAGGTACTGCGCGACCGCCGTGCGCCCGTGCCCGCCGCCACGGCGCTGGTCGAGCTGGGAGAACAGCCTTGCCACGTCCCGGACGGCATCCACATCGGCCTGACCGGCACGGCGTTGTGTGATGCCGCGACTCTCCGTTCGGGCCATCTGCTCCCACCAGTTGTCGGGCGGGATGCTCAGCGTCCCGAGCGAGTACGTGAGCGTGCGGAGGAGCTGTCTGCGTTCCACGTCAACGTCGATCCGTCCGAGAGCCGCCAGGGCTTCAGCGTATCCAAACCCCAGTCACACAAGTCCGGTTGCTCGTTCCCGAGCCCCGTCGTCGCCAGGGCGACATCCCGGTTCAGCCAGCTGGTGAGCACCTCGGCGGGGTACTGCGGGATGTTCCCGGAAGGCTTCACGCCCTGGCGGACCCACTGCGCGTGGCGGTCGAATTCGCCAGCCTCGATTGTCTGAAGCGGGTCGGCAACGGCGGAAACCCACGCAGAGGTCACAGGGCCCGATGCCGTTCTTCGAGGACCTCGAAGAACGGCATCACCCGCCAGACCGAGTCGGGGAGTAGGCCGTGCGGGATGTGCCAGTCGCGCATTTCGTTCGCCCCGAACTCTCGGCAGGGGGAATCGGCTCGACCATTGCGGAGCTGGCAGTCGGGTTCTTGTGGTCAGCGGCGCTGCAACGGGCACGGTGGGGGTGTCTCGTCGGTCGGGTTGAAGGTTCGGGGGCACGACACGGCCGAGACCGCTCGGAGTTGCTGGCCTGGGGTCCAGTACGTCCACACCACGTCGTGTGGGAACGTGTCGAGCGAGGTCCGGGCTCGTTCCAGCCGGGTCGTCGGGTCAAGGTCGGTCTCCAGCGCCGGGGAGTCGGCGAGTTGCTGGCCCAGCCACTCCAGCGCCTCGGCCGGGTCGTTCGTCGTGAGCTTGATCTGTGCCGTCGACTTGGCGAGCCAGTGCATGACCTCCAACGGCGGAAGGGGGCTCGACCACTCGGGTCTCACGCCGTTCTGCCCTGTGGCGGGTCGTCGTTCGGAGTCGTCCGGTCGTTTGTTGCCTGCCCAGGCGTAGCAATGCCAGTGCAGGCCGGGCCTGTTCCAGTGATCCATGAGCGCCCTGCCATGATGAGGAGCGGGCCCCGTTCCCAGTTGCGTTGGGAGCGGGGCCCGCCTGTTCGGTGTGCGTCAGGCGGCGGTGGTGGTGAAGCGGGCCGGGTCGATGCCCGCCGCGCCCAACTCCGCCGTGGTGAAGCGGAGCTCCCGGTTGGGGGCCTTGGTGTCGCCCATGATCCAGAGGCCGCCGGCCACGCCGGGCACTTCGCGGAGGGTCATGCACGACTCGCCGTCGTCGCCCCCGCCCTGGTTCCCACCGCAGGCTTTGTGGGTGGCGGATCCGACCGGGATGTCGATCTCGTACAGGTCGCTCATGGCGCTGCCTTCCTGTTCGACGTTTGCGGGGAATCCGTCCCCGCGCGGTGGTGCACCCGCAACCGGCCGGACTCCGAACGGCCGGCTGTGGGGGTCTCGGGCCCGCCCTGCGTCAGCGGTACGGGGGGTTGGTCGCGCACGCCCGGGCCGTCAGCCCCGTTCGCTGACGACGATTCCCGGGGCGTCACTCAGCACCCGGCACCATCCGGGTTCAGGCACTCTCCGGATGCCTCGTGCCGTAGGCGCAGGACCCGCGCGTTCGTCAGCTTGGAGCGGTCCACGCTCTCCGGAGCTTTGCAGGCCTCCCGCTCCATGGCGTCGAACCACTGGCAGGACGGGCACTTGTCCGCATCAACGGTGGGTCGGCCGGGCTCGCGTAGAGCGATTTCACGCAAGGACATCGCCGACCGCCTTCCAGTGCTGCTGGTCGGTATCGACGCTCACACCGAGGTGTGGACCAGCCGCCAACCGCTGCGAGTTCGTGATCATCGCTCAACTCCCGTGCCGATCGGAGCCATCGGCAGGACGTTAAGCGGCCGAGATTCGCCGGCGGGAGCATGATTCTCGAATATTCCAGCCCCGGCAGCTGGGGTGCGTGGGAATTCTCAGGTAGAACCGAGTGCTCTGCGGCACCGCGTGATGATGCGGTGGGCGTCCGGTCCGTAGACGGCCGCGCCGGCCAGCGTCTCCCACGCACGCAGGTACAGCGATACGTTGTCGGGCTGGCCCAACCACAGCTCCGCGTGCCAGTCCTCGACGATGACAAGCCGTTCGTCGTGAATCCAGAATCCGTTGGCAGGAGGCAACCCGAGTGAGGCTTCGAACGGCACGATGCCCAAGGAGACGGTATCCAGTCCGACCACACCGCTGAGTCGGTCAAGTTGCGCGGCTAGCACGGCCGGTGGGCACACCAGGGCGCGTAGTGCGGATTCCCACATGACGATGTGGTATCGCTTGCCTGGCCGGTACAGGCTTTCCTGTCGCTGGACGCGGGCTCGAACGGCGTCCTCTACATCGCGCGGCGACTGGTGGAGGCTGACGTACGCGCTGAAGATGTGCCGGGCGTAGTCGGCCGTCTGGAGCATGCCGACGATCATGGAATTCTGCCACGCGCGCATGACGCGTGAACGCTCGTGCTCGGCGGTCAGCGTGTCCTGCACCGGTTTGTGTCCGGCGGCCAACTGCCGTCGCCAGGTGCGGGTCCCCGACTCGAAGGCCCGTAGCCTGGCCGACAGTTCGGGCGCTGTGTGGGGTTGTCCGACGCCCTCGGCCCAGGCCTTGAGGTCCTCGTGGGTGGCCGTCTGTCGGCCGGTCTCCAGCTTGCTGACCTTGGATTGCGTCCAGCCCGGACGGTCGGCCAGTTGCCTGCCTGTGAGACCGCCCTCGGTGCGCAGCTCACGGAGCCGCAGACCGAGGGCGATTCGTGCTTGTTGGAAGTCGGTGCTCACATGGCGGACGGTACCTCAGCGCCGAATTCGCGGCTCGGCGTGGCGAAGTGCCAGGCAGCGTCCCGTACCTGGCAGGCGCGGGCCACCTGCACCGGGTCGGTGATCAGTTCGATGTCGGTCAGGTCGTCGTCGGCGTCGAAGTGCAGCAGGGCGATGACGCGCGAGTCGAACAGCCAGGCGTCCTCCTGCGGAAGACCCAGGCGTTCGGCGTCGGCCCGCCAGAGGTACCGGGTGTCCTCGCCGACGGCGTTGTTCCGTTCGGCGTTGTCGAGCAGGTACCGCTGCCCCAGGGTGGGCGGGTTGTCCATGATCCGCACCCGCTCGAACCGCTTGCCCAGGGCCGCCTGTTCGCGGCGCGAGCGGCACCAGGGGTCGTCCAGGTCCCATCCGGGCGCCAGCCCGGCAGCGAACCGGCGGTAGGTTTCGGTCTGCTCGTCGGAGCGGTACCGGCGGCGGGTCTCCAGCCGGAAGGCCGTGTGCTGGAGGGTCCTGAACATGTTCTCGAACTTGTCGTAGCCGATCAGCACGCGTTCCCGGTCCACGTCGGGCGGCGCGAAGTCGGCGAGCAGCGCGCGGGGCACGATCACGAACCCTTCGCCGGGCTTGATGTTGCGGAGTTGGGTGATCTCGTCGGGGTCGGTCACGACATCGCCCTGCACCAGCACCTCCCCGGTTTCGACGTCCTCGTAGAGCGTCGGGCATCCGTCGCTCCCTGAGGTGCTTCCGATGTACCGCAGTCGTCGGCTCACAGCCGCTCCCCTCGCCGTCGGTCAGGCGGAATCAGGATGCCCGGGGACCGGCCCGAGGGGAGTGCCGATTCGCGAATATTCTCCTGGCGCGGCGGAAAGGCCCCACCGCGTGGTGGTCAGCGGGTGGCGAGGGATTCCAGGAGGCGTTCGAGGGAGGTGCCGAGGCCCCAGCGGGTGGCGAGGTCTTCGAGGGTCATCGGGTCGAGCGGCTCGTGGGGGAGTGCCGGGTCGAAGGTGGGGAGGGGGGCGTCGGGGGCGACGCGGACGACGGTGGGGGCGACGTCGAGGTAGGCGGCGCCTTCGACGAGGTTGCGGCGGCGGGCCGGGGTGAGCTTGGAGGAGAGGTCGAGGGCGGCGGCGCGGATGGTGGTGAGGTCGCCGTACTCGTTGATGAGCTGGGCGGCGGTCTTCTCGCCGATGCCCTTGACGCCGGGCAGGCCGTCGCTCGGGTCCCCGCGCAGGGCGGCCATGTCGGCGTACTGGGCGCCGCGCACGCCGTACTTCTCCAGGAGCAGCGCGTCGTCGGTGATCTGCAGGTTGCCCATGCCCTTGACCGGGTAGAGCACGGTGATCTCGCGGGCGTCGTCGACCAGTTGGAACAGGTCGCGGTCGCCGGTGACGATCTGTACGGGCCCTTCGGCGCGGGCGGTGAGGGTGCCGATCACGTCGTCGGCCTCGTAGCCGGGGGAGCCGACGCGGGCGATGCCGAGCGCGTCCAGCACCTGTTCGATCACCGGGACCTGCGGGGCGAGCGTGTCCGGCACCTCCTCCTCGCCGTCCTGGGCCGCCTCGGCGACCCGGTGGGTCTTGTACGAGGGGAGGAGGTCGACCCGCCACTGCGGGCGCCAGTCGGCGTCCATGCAGGCGACGAGCTGGTCGGGGTGGTGGTCGTGGACCAGCCGGGCGATGAAGTCCAGCAGGCCGCGGACGGCGTTGACCGGTTCGCCCTGGGGGGAGCGCAGGGTGTCCGGCACGCCGTAGTAGGCCCGGAAGTACAGGCTGGCGGAGTCGAGGAGCATCAGTCGCGGTGCGGTCACGTGTCAGATCATGCCGCACCGCGACGACAGGAGGGCGGCTTCAGTGCTCGTGCGGGCCGGCGCGGTGGACCGGGCCGTGCGCGTCGGCGCAGTGTTCGGCGGGCTGTTCGCCGGGGGCGGCGATCTGGAGCAGGGCGCCGGCCGCGTCCTCGCCGACGTGGTCGACCTGGAGCGTGCTGTGGGTGATGCCGTACTCGTCGGCCAGTCCGCGTTGGAGCTCGCGCCGGACGGCGTGGCAGTCGCCGCCGGGGGTGACGAGGATGTGTGCGGACAGGGCGGGCTGGTTGGAGGTGATCTCCCAGATGTGCAGGTCGTGGATCTCCTCGACCAGCGGCTGGGCGACCATCCGGTCGGCCACCGCGTCCGGGTCGATGCCGGCCGGGGCGGCCTCCAGGAAGATCCGCCCGGAGTCGCGGACCAGGCCGATGCCGGCCTTGAGCATCAGCGCGACCACGACCAGCGAGGCGATCGCGTCGGCCCGGACGAAGCCGGTGGTCAGCATGACGGCGCCGGCGACGGCGGTGGCGATGAACGCGTACAGGTCGGTGAGCACGTGCTGGAAGGCGCCCTCGACGTTGAGCGAGCTGCGGTTGGCCTTCGACATGCACCAGGCGGCGGCCAGGTTGACGACGATCCCGATCAGCGCGGTGACCAGCACCAGCGAGCCGGCGACCTCCGGCGGTTCGAACAGCCGGGTGACGGCCTCGTAGCCCAGCCAGGCGGACAGCACCAGCAGGGTGACGCCGTTGGCCTGGGCGGACAGGATCTCGGCGCGCTTGAGGCCGTACGTGTAGCCGCCGCGGGCCGGGCGGGCGGCGAGGCGCATCGCGACCAGCGCGAGGACGATCGAGGCGGCGTCGGTGAGCATGTGCGCCGCGTCGGAGATCAGGGCCAGTGATTTCGCGGCGAAGCCGACGACGACCTCGCCGGCCATGAAGACGACGATGAGTGTGAGGGCGCTGAGCAGCCAGCGGCGGTCGGCGTCGGCGGCGACACCGTGCGAGTGGCCGCCGTGGCCGCCGAGTCCGCCGTGCCGGTGTCCGCCGTGGTCGTGCGCGTGCTTGTGGTCATGCGCATGATCAGTGTGGGAATGCTCGTGCCCGGCCATCGAAGTCCTCTCTGGACGCACGGGTGGGGAGGGGAGGGGCGCGATCGCCCTGCACCCGAAGTGAACCGCAGAACGGACAAAGATCCAAAGGCTGTACTGGTGACCGTTGTCGTTGCCGTTGAGCGGTCCGTTCCGCCCGGGCGGGCGGGCCCCGGCTACCCGATCAGCGCGGTGTCCAACTGCGCCGCGGTGGCCGCCCGCACCAGGGCCCGCATCACCCGCAGGTCCTCCCCCTGCTCCGGGTGCCACTGCACGCCCAGGGTGAACCCCGGGCCCTCGACCGCCTCGACCGTCCCGTCCGGCGCGTGGGCCGAGACCCGCAGGCCCGCCCCGAGCCGGTCGACGGCCTGGTGGTGGAAGGTCGGCACCTCCACCTCGCTCTCCGGGAGCAGCCCGCCGAGCAGCGTCCCCGGCACCGGCCGCACCAGGTGCGTCCCGTAGCCGCCGTCCGCGCCGCCGTGGACGTCCACCGGCACGACGTCCGGCAGGTGCTGGACGAGGGTCCCGCCGCAGACGACGTTGAGCACCTGCATCCCCCGGCAGATCCCCAGCAGCGGCATCCCGGCCGCCAGGGCCGCCCGCAGCAGGGCCGACTCCCACCGGTCCCGCTCGGGGGAGTCGACCTCGGTGCGCGGGTGGGCGGGCTGACCGTAGTAGGCGGGGTCGATGTCGGGCCCGCCCGCGATGACGAGGGCGTCGAGCCGGGCGAGCACCTCGGGTGCGCGGTCGGGGGAGTCGGGCGGGAGCAGCACCGCGATCCCGCCGGACTCCTGGACGTACGCGGTGTACCGCTCGGGCACCAGGGCCACCCGGCGGCCCTGCCAGTTGCTCCAACTCGCGTCGACCAGGTAGGTGCTGACGCCGATGAAAGGCCTGCGATCCATGGCGGGCATTCTCCCCCCGCACCGCCTGATCCCCCGTCAACCACGCATGTCGGCGCGCCACACCTGTCCGCCCTCTTCCGCGCCGTCCGCCGCAGGCCGTACGGTTCGCTGTGACCGCTTGAACTCGAAGAGTGATCGTGGAGGGTTCCGTCATGCCCGAGAACGCCGCCGCGGGCGTGCCGCCCCGGGCGCCGCTGACCCTGGACGAACTGCGCACGCTGGTGGACACCGGCGAGGTCCACACCGTGGCG
Organism: Kitasatospora sp. NPDC058478; assembly: GCF_042720345.1. Taxonomy (NCBI): domain Bacteria; kingdom Bacillati; phylum Actinomycetota; class Actinomycetes; order Kitasatosporales; family Streptomycetaceae; genus Kitasatospora; species Kitasatospora sp. NPDC058478. The sequence goes on from NZ_JBHXML010000024.1 coordinate 103,253, forward strand.
CTGGCGTTCACGGACATGCAGGGGCGCCTGCAGGGCAAGCGCTTCGCCGCCCGCTTCTTCCTGGACGAGGTGGTCGAGCACGGCGCCGAGGCCTGCGACTACCTGCTCGCCGTGGACGTCGACCTGAACACCGTCGACGGCTACGCCTTCTCCTCCTGGGCCACCGGCTACGGCGACTTCGCGATGCGCCCCGACCTCGGCACCCTGCGGCTGACCCCCTGGCAGCCGGGCACCGCGCAGGTGACCGCGGACCTGGCCCGGCACGGCGGCCACCCGGTGGACGCGGCCCCCCGCCAACTGCTGCGCCGCCAGATCGCGCGCCTGGCGGAGTACGGGCTGGCGGCCGACATCGGGACCGAGCTGGAGTTCCTGGTGTTCCGGGACACCTACGAGCAGGCCTGGCTGGGCGGTTACCGCGGCCTGACGCCGGCGAACCTGTACAACGTGGACTACTCGATGCTGGGCACCGCCCGGGTCGAGCCGCTGCTGTCCCGGATCCGCAACGAGATGGCGGGCGCCGGGCTGGTGGTGGAGTCGGCCAAGGGCGAGTGCAACCTCGGCCAGCACGAGATCGCCTTCCGCTACGCGGACGCGCTGACCACCTGCGACCAGCACAGCGTCTACAAGACGGGCGCGAAGGAGATCGCCGCGCAGCAGGGGTGCGCGCTGACCTTCATGGCCAAGTACAACGAGCGCGAGGGCAACAGCTGCCACATCCACCTGTCGCTGCGGGACGCGGTGGGCGCGCCGGCCTTCGCCGACCGGGACGGCCGGATGACCGACACCATGCGGCACTTCCTGGCCGGCCAGCTGACGGCGCTGCGCGAGTTCAGCCTGCTGTACGCGCCGAACATCAACTCCTACAAGCGCTACCGCCAGGGCTCGTTCGCCCCGACGGCGGTGGCCTGGGGCCGGGACAACCGGACCTGCGCCTACCGGGTGGTCGGCCACGGCCAGGGCCTGCGGATGGAGAACCGGGTGCCGGGCGGGGACGTCAACCCGTACCTGGCGGTGGCCGGGATGATCGCGGCCGGCCTGCACGGGCTGCAGCGGAAACTGGAGCTGCCGGCGCCGTGCCTGGGCAACGCCTACGCCGTCGAGGAGTACGCCCGGGTGCCCGGTTCGCTGCGCGAGGCCGCGGAGTTGTGGGGCGACAGCGAGCTGGCCCGGGTGGCCTTCGGCGACGACGTGGTCGAGCACTACCTGAACATGGCCCGGGTGGAGCAGTGCGCCTTCGACGGCACCGTCACCGACTGGGAGCGCTACCGATCCTTCGAACGGATGTGAGGCCGATGACCGACCCCACCGACCCCACCGTCAGCACCGTCCGCAATCCCGCCACCGGCGAGGTGCTCGCCACCGTCCCGGACACCACCGCGGGGCAGGTGGACGCGGCGGTCCAGCGCGCGTCGAAGGCCCAGCCGGCCTGGGCGGCGCTGGCACCGGGCGAACGGGCCCGGCTGCTGCGCCGGTTCGCCGACCAGGTCGAGGTGCACGTTCCGGAACTGGCCGCACTGGAGGTGCGCGAGGCCGGCCACACCGTGGGCAACGCCGGCTGGGAGGCCGGCAACGTCCGGGACCTGCTGGAGTACGCGGCCGGGGGAGTGGAACGCCTGACCGGCCGCCAGATCCCGGTGGCCGGCGGCCTGGACGTGACCTTCCACGAGCCGGTCGGCGTGGTCGGGGTGATCGCGCCGTGGAACTTCCCGATGCCGATCGCCGCCTGGGGCTTCGCGCCGGCCCTGGCGGCGGGCAACGCCGTCCTGCTCAAGCCCGCCGAGGCGACCCCGCTCACCGCGCTGCGGCTGGCCGAACTCGCCCTGGCGGCAGGGCTGCCCGAGGGCCTGTTCCAGGTACTGCCGGGCCCGGGCACGACGACCGGCCGGGCCCTGGTGGACCACCCGGCGGTCCGCAAGATCGTCTTCACCGGCTCGACCGTGGTCGGCAAGGAGGTGGCCGCCCGCTGCGCGGCCCGGGCCAAGCGGGTCACCCTGGAGCTGGGCGGCAAGAGCCCCAGCATCGTCTTCGCCGACGCCGACCTGGCCCGCGCCGCGGACCCGATGTCCTTCGCCGACAACAGCGGCCAGGACTGCTGCGCCCGCAGCCGGATCCTGGTCCAACGCGAGGCGTACGACGACTTCCTGGCGCTGCTGCTGCCCGCCGTCGAGGCGCTGCGCACCGGCGACCCGGCGGATCCGGAGACCCGGCTGGGCCCGCTGATCTCGGCCGCCCAGGTGCGCCGGGTCGCCTCCTACGTCACCCCGGACCTGCCGGTGCTGGCCCGCGGCGCGGTGCCGGACGGGCCCGGCTACTGGTACCCGCCGACGGTGATCGCGCCGGCCGACCCGGAGGTGCCGGCCGTCACCGAGGAGATCTTCGGCCCGGTCGCCGCCGTGCTGCCGTTCACCGACGAGGCGGACGCGCTGCGGCTGGCCAACGGCACCCGCTACGGCCTGTCCGGCTCGATCTGGACCAGGGACCTCGGCCGGGCGCTGCGGCTGGCCCGCGGCGTCGCGGCGGGCAACCTGTCGGTCAACTCGCACTCCTCGGTGCGGTACTGGACGCCGTTCGGCGGCTACGGCGAGTCCGGGGTCGGCCGGGAGCTGGGGCCGGACGCGCTGCGCCACTTCACCGAGACCAAGAACGTCTTCATCCACAGCGAGGAGTAGCAGCCGATGACGGAGAACGACGCCCCGGTGTGCCGCCGCCTGGTCGGCCGCACCGCCGTGATCACCGGCGCCGGCAGCGGGATCGGCCTGGCGGCCGCCCGCCGGCTCGCCTCGGAGGGCGCGAAGGTGGTCTGCGCGGACCTGGACGAGCAGTCCGGGCGGGCGGCCGCCAAGGAGGTCGGCGGCCTGTTCGTGCACACCGACGTCACCGACCCGTACATGGTCGAGGCGCTGTTCGACGAGGCGTACGAGACGTACGGGAGCGTGGACGTCGCGTTCAACAACGCGGGCATCTCGCCGCCGGAGGACGACTCGATCCTGACCACCGGCCTGGACGCCTGGCGCAAGGTCCAGGAGGTCAACCTGACCTCGGTGTACCTGTGCTGCAAGGCCGCGCTGCCGTACATGCGGCGGCACGGGCGGGGCTCGATCATCAACACGGCCAGCTTCGTGGCCCGGATGGGCGCGGCCACCTCGCAGATCTCGTACACCGCCTCCAAGGGCGGGGTGCTGGCGATGTCCCGGGAACTGGGCGTGCAGTTCGCCCGGGAGGGGATCCGGGTGAACGCGCTGTCGCCGGGGCCGGTGGACACCCCGCTGCTGCGGGAGCTGTTCGCCACGGACCCGGAGCGGGCGGCCCGCCGACTGGTGCACATCCCGCTGGGCCGGTTCGCCCGGGCCGAGGAGATCGCCGCCGCGGTGGCCTTCCTGGCGAGCGACGACTCGTCCTTCATCACGGCGAGCGAGTTCCTGGTGGACGGCGGCATCTCGGGCGCCTACGTGACCCCGCTGTAGCCCCGGGCGTGCCCGACGGTCCTGAGCGTGCCCGTCGCGCCCCTTCTCACCGTAATCTCATCGAAAACCACCGGAATTCGAGGCCGCGCTGATTTCGCGCTTATCCGCGTGCCTTTAGATTCTCTGTTGTGAGCGAGCAGATTCCCGCCGGGTGGTACCCGGACCCGAAGGACACCGGCGGCGACCCGAGGCCGCAGCGCTGGTGGGACGGCAGGGGTTGGACGGCCAGCACCCGGCCCGCACCCTCGGACGCCCCGGAGCCGGTGCCCCCGGCGACCGGGGCTCCGGGGCCGGGGCCGGCCGACGAGCCCACGGTGCTGCAGGGGGAGGTGCTGGACAGCGGGCCGACCGTCCGCTACCCGGAGCCGCCGCCCTTCGGCACCGCCTACGGCTCCGAGGCACCGCCGCCGCGCAAGCCCCGGCGCCGGCCGTCCCCGATGATGATCGCCGCCACCGTCGCGGCGCTGCTCGGCCTGGGCACCGGCTCCGGGATCACCTTCCTGGCGATGGACGGCCAGAGCGACAACCGCCCGCAGCGCAGTGCCCGGCAGGCCGTGCCGAACGGCGAGAACGGCCCCTGGAACGGCTTCCCGGGCCTCGGCGGCAACGGGAACGGCGGCAGCGGGAACGGCGGGAACGGGAACGGCAACAACGGCAACGGCGGGAACAACAACGGCGGTAGCGGCGACGGCAGCAACGGGACCGGTGGCAACGGCGGGCCCGGTGGAAACGGCGGGAGCGGCGGGAACGGGAACGGCGGCAGCGGCAAGGCCAGGCCCGGCGCCGGCAACGCGATCGACCTGGTGAACGGGCTCACCCTGCCCGTCCCCTCCGGCTGGCAGGGCGGCTACACCAACGACGGCTACGCCTCGGTCGTCGTCGGCTCGTACCAGTGTCCGGACGGCAACGGCTCGTGCAGCCTCGGCGGGGTGACCACCGGCCGGATCGACGGCGGCGGCACCGACGCCCAGACGGCCGCCAAGGCCGACATCGACAAGGCGGCCAAGGACTCGTACGGCGCCATCACCGGGCACCAGGAGCTGAAGTCCGAGGCGGTCAAGGTCAACGGCCAGGACGGCTACCTGGTCCGCTGGAAGGTCGACGCGCCCAAGGGCAACAACGGCTACGTGCAGACGGTGGTCTTCCCGTCCACCGACGGCAAGTCGCTGATCTCCGTGCACTTCGGCTTCGACATCGCCGACAAGGCGCCGGACGTCGGCCTGATGGACACCATCGTCAACGGCATCGCCGACTTCAAGGGCAAGCTGCCGTCCCTCCCGGGCGGCGGGCTCCCCGGCGGCGCCACCGGTGGCACCGGAGGCACCAGCACCTGAGCGGCACCAGCACCTGAGCCACCCGCTCCTCACACGGCGGCGGCCCACCCGGAGAGCACTCTCCGGGTG